>JAATVR010000653.1 GCA_014523665.1 Nitrososphaerales archaeon TH526 | reverse complement strand
ATGCATCTACCGTAAGCAGAGATATCCATTATTTGATTGGCCAGTCACAAAATTACCTAAGCTCCTTGGCTAAAGAAACACTTCCATTTATGTACCAGACTTCAATAGAAGGAATAAAAAATGTGCTCAAAGAATGTTGGAGCATTTATACTTTGGACAGCCATGACAATAATAAAGATTTAACATGGTTTCATAAACTAGCTGCTTTAAAACTTGCAAAAGAATGTAATGAAGCATTATTCAAACTCACTGCAGAAGGGCCATCTGTAATGTATGTTAAGATTTTAGAGGAGAGATTGGAGAGGATTGAAACTAAACAAATCAATCGGTAACTTAACGAAGAGACTTAATAGACTGGATCCTCATCTTCCTACTTCTCTTGTTCCTTCCAGTAATAACAGGACGGGCTTAAGCAACTGGAAAGGTAAACCCATAATACCAATTAACGAGTGGATCAAGTTTAGAGATACATCTTATGCACTAGATTACTTTCCTGATGACTTCGATCAGACATTGTCATTCATTGAGCTCCCCTATTATCGATATGAATTTGAACGCAAAAAAAGAAGGCTGGAGGCGAAAAGGCGGTCAGATGGATGGTTAAATGAAGAAATTGGATATGGGACCATATGCCATGATTCAAGAGGTAATTTGGTTGACGGATTAGGCAATCCGATTAAAGGAGTAGAACAATTAGAAAGGGAAGAAGAGGGGCAAGAAGGAGATGAGGAACTCGAACTGAAACTCAAAAAAGAACAGGAAGACGTACAAAAGTGGAATTTAGACTATATTCAATTAATGGAACATATCAAGAACCCAAAATATATCTCTCATTGTGCTGATGCTGAGGCCCAAAGGATCTTTTGATGGATAGTAAAAACAATTAATGGCGGTCATAATATCAACAAAGGTAAAATTACTGGTGAAAGTAGAGTAAAAAAAACTTAAAGAGTTCCCGACTCCTAGATTGAGGTCCACAGTTGAAGGGGACATTCATCAGTGATTTTAGATTATTTTCACCATAGTCTTGGGGCGTCTTTCAGAACAAGAACAAGAAAAAGAAGACGAGGCTGAGTTGCAGGTTCATTTTTGACTATCTGGTTGGTAATAGAAACCGAAGACCAGTAGTAAGGTTTCAGACAAAAGATCAGCAGGTTATTTGGTCATGGTGCAATGGAATAATTTTTATAGTCATTCTTGATTGTATTCGTACCGTTCTAACGTCTTCTGAATGGCAGTAGCGAATTCATTTGGCATCCAGAACGAAAGATCATGGTGACCTGGGAACTCTATATTCTCGCACCCAAGCTTTGCCGCTAGGGCTCTAGTTGTCTGAACATAGTATGCATTACCACTATCCCTTCCTATTGCTGTTACCATTTGCACATTATTTTTTCTAATGTTCTCAATATTGGGTAAGTAACTGAAGAAAGCTTTGAATTCATGTTTAAAAAAGAAATCGACGTTAGCAGAGATCCGGTCATTGAGATCTACAGGTAATGGAGAATCAGGGACATTTATCAGAGACGCCATGAATTCGGTCTGTGCAGCCTGCGATCCTTCGAACTGATTTTTTGTATATATATTATCTATAAAGGAACGCCACTTTTCGGCATCACCCATTGGTAATATCTCTATCACTGGAGCCTCATAAATTATTAAAAAGTCAATTACCTCTGGCATGGTTGTTGCAAGCTCAAGACCTATGATTGAGCTGGACAAGGACGAATTAAGAAAATATTTAGATGTTGTTATAGAGGAAGTAAAAAAAGCAGTAACTTTATGAACGACAACCCATTAGAAACTCCGCAAATGATAGCAGATATTCCCCAAGAAGAGGACATACCGCAAGAACCAGAGGAACCCCAAGAGGACGCAGAAGAACAGGAGGAGGAAGAGGACGATGTAAAGGAAGAGGAATAGTAACCGGCCAAAAAATGTTTAAGAATATCCAGCACTACTATAATACTAGGCTTGCCGAAAGGTAGCCAGAAGAGCTAGATTTCTATACCGGGATATAGCTAGATATCTGTCTTGTTATGGTCTAACTATCCCTGACTGCTGCTGTCTGCTACGGGGACCATAGTGGTAAAGGAGAGGGGTATTTAGTAATCTCAGCTATGAGGTTTTCATCTTTCAACGTGCCTCTCTCCTGATTTAATTTAATTGTAAATCATTTTTGACATGAGCGATACTAGTGGTTGCGGTTATTATGTTTTTTAGTTCTATTAATACCTCATCAAGGTAACGTTTCATATCTCTCATCAAGAGAACTCCTCAAACACATTGGTTATGGGATTAGGAGAGTACGCAAGAGTTAATTCACAGAATTTATTGATTCTGCAAGCGATATTTGCAGTTTTAAACATTGTAGTTGGTGCCGTCGTTCTATATCTTGTTCTGAGAATTCTTAAACCAATATATGTTCTAACTTCTGCAGCATCTGAAATCAGTAAAGGAAATTTAGATGTGACAGTTGAAAGCAAAGGGAAAGATGAGCTTTCAATTGCAACAAACTCATTTAATTCCATGGTAAAATCTCTAAAAAGCTATATAGAAAAACAGAACAGGTTAACAAAGCAATTAGAAGATGCAAATGAGCAATTAAAATATAGAGACCAGTTAAAAGATGATTTCATAAATGTGGCAGCACATGAGCTTCGTACACCAATACAACCAATACTTGGGCTGACTGAATATCTTCAATTCACAAAGGCAGGAACTAATGGTAATAGCAGTAGCAACATTCCTATGACCATTTTCTTAGTTCTTCTAGTTCTTCCTGTGTTATTACCTCATCTCAATGCATAGGGATGGTTGATGAGCTCGTCTCAATAAAATTAACAATCAGGTATTATTTATACTACTTCTTTATTATCAACCTTAAAAATAGGGTAATTATGACCCTGTTATAATGGCTAAAAGTAGCATACAAAGAGCGTTAGTTCTCCAAGGAGGAGGATCGCTTGGTGCGTATGAGGCAGGAGTTTTTGAGGTGCTATATTATTGGATCAAAAGATTCAAACTCAAGAATATTGATGATAATGAAAATGTGTTTGATGTAGTAGCGGGTACCTCTATAGGTGCAATTAATGCTGCTTTTTTGGTAAGCTATGTAATAAAAAGGCGAAGGGAAGAAAAGAAGAATGCTGGTGAGAGCTGGGAGGGTTCTGCGGAAGAACTCAAAGAATTTTGGAAGTTTCGATTGGCTTCGAATATTAATTTAAATAAATGGTGGCCCTTTTCGTGGGATGAAAAATCATGGACTTTAGCATGGGATTTGTTAAGTACTACTAATTCCTTTGCTGCTACAGGGGAAGCTGCAAGGAGATATTATTCTGCAAAAGAATCTATAATAAGCGGAGCATCAAACGTATTTTTGCCTATTCTACCACCAAAAATTGATTCAAAATTCTTTGATAATTTTATTGTACCAAATATTTGGTATCGTTATGATAATAACAGATTAAAAGAAACTATTAAAAACGCTATAGGATTTCCGATAGGAACTAGCCATGCCGATATGGAACCAAGACTCCTTGCAGTAAGTGTAGACGTCGAGGAGGGTGAAACTGTAACGTTTGATAGCTATCCCAAGGAAGACGGAACTAGAAAGTCTACTTACGAGCGCACAATAAAATATGATAAAGGCATCATGGTAGAACACATACTGGCGAGTGCATCTGTGCCAGAACACTATGATTATACTTTAGTTCCAAAAGAGTACGATTATACAACGACCGAAGAACAAAAATCAATAAACATAGAAAACATCAATCTTGAAAATTACAGTAGATTTTGGGATGGTGGTGTGCTAAGTAACACTCCTTTAAGAGAACTAATACAATCGCACCAAGATTATTGGAAATCCGTAGGCAATATAGATAGTAAAGGCACTATTCCCGATTTAGAGGTTTATATAATTGACGTATGGCCATCAGTAGATGGATACCATACAATCCCTTCGGATTTGGATGGCATAAGAGATAGAAAGAATGACTTAACGTATCAGGACGTGACACCATACGATGAAAAAGTAGCTAATATTGTATCGGATTATTATAATTTTGCTTCTAGATTAGGAGAACTCGCAGCTGAAGCCATTGAGGGAGTTGGGGATATAAAATGGAAGGAGGATCTGCGAACTAGGCTTGAAAGTGTCCGTAAGACCAAAGCAAAAAGTGGCCATCGTACTGGAGGTTTTAGAATATACCGCGATCTTGTAGATAAAAGGCAACGGTTTGATATAACTAAAGTAATAAGGATAGAACGCAGTGCTGATAAAAATGATATTGCAAACAAATGGTGTGATTTTTCTTTAGGAACTATATCAAAGCTGTTTGAGCAGGGAACGCAAGACGCGCTAAAGACTCTTGCAAAAGAAAGAATGATATCAAAAAGCATTCAACTAGAAGATCAAGTTTCAAAAAGAGAATGCATTCAAGATGCATCCTCGCAGCTTGATATGTTTATTAGCTATGTAGAGAAACAGGGTGCAAACTATGATTTAATACAATCCACTGAAAGTGTCAAGGCTATATTACCAGATCTATTGGATCAGCTTATCCGCGGAGGCTATATTCGAATTGACGTAAGTGACACATGAGATGGAAGTTGGATATCAATACATTATTTATTGACTTTGTGCTATTTAGCACAATAAAGATACTCTTGCACAGACTTTAGAACCAGATGCTGATCCGTTACCGGCCCCGAAAAATTTAGTTTCAAACCCGTGGAATGGGTTGCTTCGAACAGTTGAGACTGCAGGTCTAACTGCTCAAAAGGTGTTGCTGTGTTGAACTAAAACAAATGCTTGTGCAATCAAAAGAATTCCTCCCAGCCCCCCCAAAAGCCGTTGTTACTGCTACAGAGACCCTTACATCACTTAATCCCTAATTCTTACCAATCTGTATAAACATTTCTCTTCTGAGCCAGTCTACCTTCCATAGCTCAGGCCGTATGGGTCGGTTCCTGGAGGAAATGTTTCTGGTTGAGCGGACAAGTAAAAAGGAGATGCTAGCTGGGCGGCTTAATCTGTTTGGGAAAGAGCACCGAGAAGTCCTACCATCATGCCTACGTTGATGCAGTCAAGAATTTCTTTCCGTGTGGCGGTACTTAATATTGCGGAATACTAAGAGCAATCCATTTGTCTACGTTTAT
>JAATVR010000652.1 GCA_014523665.1 Nitrososphaerales archaeon TH526 | reverse complement strand
TTTTAAGTATAAGAATATTTATTGCATTGTGTACCGAGGTCTAGAGTAAGTTTGTCAGAGTACTTTTTCCGGGAAAAATTAGATTTATAGATCAGTATAAAGAAGAAAGAAACCAGCAAAGTTTAAGAATATTTTACATAGATAACAAGCAGCTTCCAGAAAGATGTCTGTAAAATCGCTTCATCTAACTATCCAAGTTGCACGGATCATATGTAGAAAGACAACTGATACCAAGCGAGAATTATCCATCTAGAGGCTGGTTATATTAGGAAATTCTAGCCATGGAGCAAGAGTGAAGCACCGTAATGCATGAAAATAAAAAAATGCAACGATATAGCAGAAACGATTTTAAGGATTTTTATATATTCGGTAAGTAATACTAATAAAATCTCATTATCGGTAGATATTGTTTAAGATGACTTGTGATGAAGCTATATCAGTGATTTCTCCATTTATTCAGCTGAGTAAAGATGGCTTTGGATGTATGCTCAAAAAACTATGAACGAGGTATTCTACTTTGCGATGTTGGACGATATGCAGAGGGGCTAAGGAGCTTTAACAAGGCTAAAGAATGTCTTGATGAGACAAATGCAGACCACAAACAACAACATGCGTTAATACTAATAGCGAAAGGTGGGGCTCTAAATTTGGTGGGTGAGCATTCTCCGCAGTCACACTCTAAATTGAAATACAAAGATGCTTTAAAGTGCTTTGATAAGGCAATTGAAATACTTCAACAGACCGGACAAAAAGAATACTTAGCTTTAGCGTTCCACAATAAAGGATATACTCACGGCAATATGAGAGAATACGAAGAAGCATCAAAATTCTTAGGTCAAGCTTTAACATATTATGAAGAACTTAATGAAAGCGATGGAGGGAAATTTAATGCAGAACATGCCAATACTCTGCGGAATCGAGGATTTGTTACGGCTATGTTAAATTGGGACAAACAAGCTTTTAGTAAAGAAGGTTATGATAAGGCTATCGAGGATCTAGATAGAGCCATTAGAATAGATCCATCACTTTCTATAGCTTATAATACAAAAGGTTACGTTTATGAAATATTTGGGGAATACGAGAATGCTAAGAAATGGTTTGATCGTGCAATTAAACGTGATCCCTATCTTGCTGTAGCATGGTACAATAAAGGATACGTTACGTTCGAGATGGAGAATAATGGGAACTTTAATGACGGTATTAAGAAAAAAGAAAAATATCAAGAGGCCATTAAATACATTGACAACGCAATTATCATAGATCCGAAAATTTCTTATGAGTGGTATTATAAGGGTTGCGTTCTTTATCGTGGTTTAAGAAAGTACCAAGAAGCCTTGAAATGCTTTGATAAGGCCTTAGAGATAGATCCCAATTTCGCATATGCTTGGTATAACAAAGGTCTAGTTCTCATTGAACTCGAAAATTATAGGGAAGCAATTGAATGCTTCGACGGGGCCGTAAAATGCCTCGATAGTGCCGAGAAAGAAAAAATTGCGCTTGTATTATTTGGTAAAGCTACAGCTCTTGATTCGTTAGGAGAAAAAGACGAGACCTATTATCTTGATGCATTGAATTGCTTTGGAAAGGTTATAGAAATATTTGAGGACATAAGGAGGAACAATCCAAATAACGAAACAAGAAATGATGTAAATACTTGGCTTGCTCTATCGTATCAGGGAAAGGGATTTACTTATGGAAATCTAAAGCAGTATAAAGATGCGTTAGAGTGGTTTTCCAGGGCTTTAACATGTTATCATGAAACCTACAAAAATGAAGCAGGAGAAGTAAGGAGGGAATATACGAACACGTTGCGTAATATGGGTTTTGTCCATTCCAAGCTGTATGAATACGAGAAAGCCGAACAATGTTTTATGGAATCGGTAACCATTGATCCAGGGTTTGGATATGCATGGAACAGCAAAGGGTTCTATACTCTTGAGCATCATTCCAACTCCAGTGAAAAGTTAACTGAAGCGGTTATAGACTTTGATAAAGCAATAAAATGCTTTGAAGAAGACAAAAATACATCTAATTTAGAGGCGCATATGTTCTATCCTTATTACTACAAGGGTCGTATACTGTATCTACTGAAAGACTATGATGCCGCAATCAAGTGCTTTGACAATTCATTAAGAATAAGGCCAGATGATATCGAAGCTAGGTTCGGTAAAGGCCTATCATATTATTCTATAGCTAAAGAGAATAGCGAAAAAAATGGCTCAGCATACGAAATGAGATTATTTGAGGAAGCAATCAAATGCTTTGATGAATCTATCCAAATTAGTCCATGCTACCTCGGCTGGTATTATAAAGCAGTAACCCTTTATTCTATGAAGAGGTATGAGGAAGCTGCAAAGTCCTTCGAAGAGACTACTAAACTAAGACCTGATGACGTATACGCATGGTATTATAAGGCATTAGCCCTGTACTCTGCGACTAGATATGCGGAAGCTGTGCAGTGCTTCGATGTGATTTACGACACTTTTAAGAGAAAAAAAATAATGACAAGGAGTTGGTAGCTTCAATACTCTGCTATAAAGGAAACGCAAACTATTGGCTTGGAAAAAACAATGAGGCGGATGGTGTCGATGATAATGATGATGAAATTCAGGAAAGATATCAAACTGCAGTTGAATGTCATGATGAGGCTTTGAACTTGTTTTCAAATGGTAAAGGTTCCAAATATGGGCTAAATAAAAGTGATATTCTTTTTGATAGAGGTGTATTCAAATATTATCAAGAAGATTTCTCTAGCGCACGTCTTGATTTTGAAGCAGCAGCAAAGGAGGATGTGACTCTCAACAGCAAGAAAAGTCGAATACATAACAACATTGGTTTGTGTTACTTTAAAGCAGGAAAGAAATTTTATGAGGAGGCGGAGAAATCATTTTTTGATGCAATAAATATTGATTCTACTAAAGGGATTGCTTATTATAACCTAGCTGCCTTATATTGTAAGGAAAATAAGATTGATAAAGCCAAAGATTTACTTGAGGAGTCAAATACGAAGCATCCCCTTATTAAGGAAGCAAAAGAAAAGCTAAAAGATAAATCTGACTTAGATTGGTACAATTGGTGGTTTTCTCAATCAAAAATTAAAAAGGCTATGGGTATAATGCTAATATCAGCTCTTCTAGTTCCCTTCATCGGAACTGCAATTGTGATATACCAAGGCTCGTCAGAGGGATACCGGACAATATACAATATCTTCAGCGAAAAAGCAGAAATACTGATCAGCGGGTTTATTACAATTATAGCAATAATAGTAGGTATTCTGTTGTTGCCGAGTTTACATAAGTTGAAGGTAGGCACTGCCATCGAGTTAGAAAAAGATTCTCCGAGGTTTGCCGATTCCAACGAATCATCATTTATGCCAAAAATTCAATTTGTTCCGAATGTTACTCTGCCGGAGCTGCCGAAATTTCGCATACCGATTGAGAAACCTAATGGAAAAGATATCATGCCTTTGAAATATCAGAGGCAGCGACTCTTCATGCCGATTGCCATTTGTAATATGCCTACTCGGATGTTGATCTGATCACTCAGTATGGTTGTCATAAATTTATAGTATGTTACCCCAATGCAAGGGCTACTATATACACAGCGTCGATTGTGATTTATATGTTGATTTATAGTTTCATAATAAAGAAGGTTAGAGAAATAATGGAGAAGAGACATAGAGATGCTGCAGTGGACGTATACGCTTATATCGAAGAGATTCATAAAGATACATCCTTCGTTGCAGCAACTGATTGTGTCCCTTCGAACCGCAGTAGTCATAGATGATTGGAAGCTCGACAAACAGCAGACATCACATCATGACGTACTCGATTCTTTCAGACTGGCACTATGCAACTATGAACTTCCAAAGTGCAATCCT
>JAATVR010000072.1 GCA_014523665.1 Nitrososphaerales archaeon TH526 | reverse complement strand
TTTTATCGCAGTTCTAGGTTGGCAACTGAGCACTGGGTATCTGGATCTGTCATCTCCGGCAGGCAGGCGATTATAAACATTTTCTTATTGTCTATGAGTTTTGCTGTGACAGCGGCTGACTTTAACTGCTGTACTATGTCCCCGCCACCTGCAGTCATGTTCCCACCGCCACCTGCAGTCATGTTCCCACCGCCACCTGCAGTCATGTTCCCTTGCGCTGATACCGCTGTAAGGGTGCTACCTGTTATGACAAAGCCCAAGGCCGTGGCAACAACTATTCCTATTACAATATTGTTTTTCATCATGTGCCGATGGGTAACACTAGTATATAAACAAGAATTGGGAAACTTGGCTCCAACTTTAGAGTTCATAAGAGAAAGCGACAACGACAAGAATAGCAACCAGGAAGCCAAGGTGGAATACCACGCTTGGCGTTTACTTCCAGATTACCTAACTAACTATTATCGTTGATTTCTAGGGTGACAGTTGCATTGGCACGCAATATTATCGCTCCACTTACATGCCGCATGATCTTTCGTCAGGAAGGCCGGCGAGAGGTTCATTATTATTACTTGCTATAAGATAGTCGCAGATCCTAAAAAAATAGTGTATAAACGGATAAACGGCTTTGCTAATTATTTTTATGCATACAGCGGACCCGGATTTGATATTGTGATGGGGAGGAAGCATCGAAATCTACATGATCGATTTATTGATTTTCAAGCTGGCTCTAAAAAATCTTGTTAAATACTGTAATTCCATAGCTTCATGAATGTTACAAAGCCATAATTAAAAAATTAACCCTTTGTTTAGTTGTAGCTTGCAGATTACAATTTTGATAATAAGTCCGCCTTGAGTTTTTGAAATTCTTCATCTGTTAATAACCCTTGTTTCTTTAGATCGGCATATTTTTTCAACTTTTCAGTAAGGTCTTCTTGATGTGGCTGGGTTGTTGTTGTTTTTGTCGTTGTAGTGCTTCGATCTGCCTTTGCTGTGCTTCTATTTGTTGTTGTGCTTGTTGTTGCTGAGCTTCGTATGCTTGTGCTTATTGGTCCATCTCATATCCAGCTCGCCTTCTGGCCATACCTGCTCCCAAAGCTGCCGAAGCCCATCTACCTCTCATGATCTTCAAGAAGATACGGGAAGTTAATATACTTTCTCAAAGGGAGTTTGGTCCTATTAACTTAACAATAGATCTATTCTTTCGAATATTATCTTACTTTAGTGGGCCGAAATTCTTACGTCGAGTATGCAAAAGTCGAAAGCGAGCTACTATTAACTTTCAAAGTCCTTATCGGGAACTGCGTCTAGGTCAATATAGAACCATCTTTTTTTTGATGAGTTTCCAATTCGAAGCAACATGAATTAGTTAAATAAGTAGGATAAATATCATTCACACAATTAAGCCTCCTTCTATAAATTTCTGTAATATTATACTTATAGCTAATATCTCGATCATCTCTATAAATACAATTACTGGAGATTCTGTATGACACGATTAAACAATCATGTCTTATTAAGAACCGCAAATGCAAATGCAGTGACAATTTTTGTGGTATGTGCTTTGTTGATTGCATTAGGAGTTGCTATCCTAATGGAAGGATCGAATCAACCTCTGTATAAAATTGCAAATGCACAATTAGAAAATTCAGCAGACCTAAGAGAAGGCCAAAGAGCAGCGGCATTAGAAGAGGAATTGCTGGGTGAATCGAACCAAAATCAAAGTGATCAATCCGCTGCTGCTGCCAGTGGTCCAAATGGAATATCCTTAAGATTGGATAAAGCTCACTTCATCCCTTTAAGTCCAATAAGTGATAGTCCCGGAAATCAGGTAAAGATGCTGCTAGACTATACAATAGAAGATCCGTCTGCATTTGCAGATCATCCAG
The DNA here is from genome assembly GCA_014523665.1 of Nitrososphaerales archaeon TH526. Lineage (GTDB taxonomy): Archaea > Thermoproteota > Nitrososphaeria > Nitrososphaerales > Nitrososphaeraceae > TH5896. Next base: position 5,464 of record JAATVR010000072.1, on the reverse strand, counting down.
TAAGTGCTGTAATGGAAGTGTACGCTGAAAACCACACATTGTTGAAAACTTCATCCCTTCCAGAACCGATTGTACTTGACGATTCCAAAGGTACTATTCAGCTTGCAACTACCTTAGACGATCATACTCTTAAAGATATAACGGCAAGGGCTTTGCTCACCGATGACCAGAAAATAAGTCCACTATCCGATCCAATTGAGACAAGTCTTGGCTTGGGAGAGGTCAGATCAACAGATACATCAGGTATGAAATAACAACTAAGAATAAAAATCAAATGCCTTCAATTTTTATCTTGATTAGCCTCTTGGAGAAAAAAACTCTGATAAAGCAATGCTCACTCTGCATTAATATACTGCATTAATGTATTCTGCATTAATATATTAATTTTAGATAAATTCAATAATGTGCTACACATACCTATATGAGCACATAAGAGGCAATAAAAATCCATAGATGCAATGTCCAAATTGTTCAACTCAAATGTTACTAACGCAAAAGTACGAGGTCAATATTGATTACTGTCCTTCCTGCAAGGGAGTATGGTTAGATAGAGGTGAGATAGATAAGATAACCAAAATCCAAAGCGACTACGATAACCAACACATTAACCAGTATCATTACAGAAATGGAGAGTATGATGACTACTACTACTATAATAATAATACACGAAGAAGGGGAGGACTTTTCGATGATTTGTTTTACTAATTAAGGGATGATCGTTAAAACTTCTTGATTGATTTGACTTAAAGTGCGTATATACTGCAATTTCTTTTCCTGCTCTCTCCTTCCGAGAATACAAGGGGGAGTATGATGTGAGATCAGGATATACTTCGCAGAAGACTTGATACAGCGTCTATCGCGATCCAGAATATGTATTATTGAAGGGTCCAAGATCAATTTCTTGGCATCTCGAAATTACAACATGCCAGTCTGAAAGCGTCCGATATATCATCATGTGAGAATTCATCTTAAATAAATCTGAATGACTTTATGATGTTTTCACCAAGTATCAATGTTTCAGGAACCTTCAAGGGCTCACTATGAAAACTCAGTTCGAAGACCTTTTCATCCTCGACCAGGTGCATACTAAACTGGAGTTGTTTACCTTCAGAATTTATTATTACGTATTGAACCTTAGACGCATTTTCACCTCCGATCAGCAGTGTTGTTGTATTCCTGAGGTTATCCAGTGTATATAGTGGTTCATCTAATTCTTCATACTCAGTTGCTGCTTTAATGTGTGCGCTAGTTTGGTAAAGTGATTCATTCTCTTGATTGATTCTATTTTTCATGTAGTCTTCAGGAGTATCGGATCTTATCTGTAAATCACTGCCCAAGGACCTGTGAACATCACTTACATTGACACGAAAAGTTGTTTGTTCAAATCCCTCGGTATCATTGGAAAAAGGATCTGCTAAAGCGATATCAATTATTTAACTGTGCTTCATAAGCATCATATTCATTATGCCAGGTATTAGGATAGTCAAAAGTAAAGCCAAGTTCTTTATTTTCATAAGTAGTGAGATTATTTTGATTTTGACTCTGATTTTGACTCTGATTTTGTGCGAATACATTGTAGACTAGGCTTAAGCCTCCAATTGCTATGATTATGATTATGATTGACGCTATTAACGCAATCGACTGCTGAGGATTAACTTTCTTACTTTTACTTTTACTCTTACGTTGTAATTTATTATTGCTACTGCCTGTCTTTTTTATACGATCTAGGACTTGATGTCTGATCTCTCCCCAGGCAGTCATTTCTTCTTTCGTTTGATTATTGGTCTCTGTAATCATTGCCGAATTAGAGGTAATAGCCTGAATATATGACCGTGTTAACTCTGCTGGCAATATCCCGCTAAGCCTTCTTTCCTTGACTATCCCGTCAAGTGTTATCTCTATGTCCTTGCAAATCTCTTCATTGGATAGACCGTCCTTTTTACCCTGTTCATATAACTTTACGGCCATATTAGCAGCACTAACGAATGATTGTCTTAGTTCTTCGAGAAGTTTTGTATATTCTTTGGAGTGCTTTGGTTCTATTTGGTGTTCCATCTTTCGACTCTCCTCTATGATAGTATTAGACCTTTCCAGATTTACGTTTAACTACCTAGTATCAAAATAACAATAGCCCAGCTAGCAGCTAGCTAAGACACCATAGGCGCGCATGTCAACTATTACGCAGAAAACGATGTGATGATCAATCTATTCTTAAACCGGGATTTATATCACGGCCTTTCTGAGTTTAAAGGGCTGGAAGCTGGACTAATATCGCTCCTGACAGGTACATCGTTGTCACTCGATCTCTCTACATAGGGTTCAGCGTACGCCTCATTAACAGCGTTGTGATAATATAAAGTAGATTCACTGGGAAATGAAAACGACAAAGCAAATAAAGTTACTACAATGACAGCCGTTGATACATATAAGACACACTGTTTCTTTCCATCGTACTCCGGACTGACAGATAGGCATCTGCCTCCTAGATGACTCCAGCGTTGTAATATAGTTATCGCCATTTGGTAAATGACATGCTCAATTATTTACCTCATAAGTGAAAGCAGATTTTCTGACAAGGGTGCCGGGAATAGCAGTGACAGCAACTACGCTGAAACTATTACAACAAGAGGCGGCGTAGGCGTACAGAGGAGGTGAACTAGGAGAATAAAGAGACGAATTCGAGCCTAAAAATCATGTCAAAAATGGGTCTCCATCAAGACAGAAATAGTAATCATTTGTGGCTTCTGTAGCCAACAATAGTGTGGCAGGTATAGACCAAATTCAAAGTGATTCTATAAACTGAAACACTTTTTAGGTAGCATATTTCATCGTACAGATGATGAGCCCCTCTACGGGAATCTAACCCCATTACCAGTGTCACTGCTAAATTAGGTTTCTGGAATAGCATCTTATAGGGTAGAGAAAACGACTCTGGGAACCTTGCGGCAGAACAAAAAAAAAGAAATGATTAATACATCAGCGGTACTGCTATTAAATTCAAAAGGAAAGGAAATATGAATGTCAGTGAAATCATTAGATGAGGTAAAGTTACATGAATTTATTGGTAAAGTGGTAAACGAATGGAGAGCTGCATTAAGTGCTCTAACCATTTTTGTTGGTGATAGACTTGGATTGTTCAAAGCAATGGTAGGAGCAGGTGGGTTGACACCAGATGAACTTGCAAAAAGAACAGGGACACACCCGCGAATGATAAGAGAATGGCTTGCCAGTATGGCTGCCGGAGGTTTTGTCATTTATAACCCAAATAATCGCACGTACGTTCTTCCAAATGAACAAGCAGTTGCTCTCACTGATGAAAATAGCCCTGCGTACATAGCAGGCGCTTACGCTTCCCTAGCAAGTCTTTTCAAAGATATTGAAAAAATTATTGGGGCATTCCAGACTGGAAAAGGTCTTGGATGGGGAGATCATCATCCTTACTTATTTGAAGGAACTTAACGATTCTACAAACCAAACTATCTTGCTAACCTAACGACAAACTGGATTCCATCACTGGAAGATGTTGAATCCAGGCTCAAGAATGAGGGATCCAAAGTAGCAGATGTTGGGTGTGGTCATGGCGTTACAACAATTCTGATGGCACGAGCATATCCCAATGCGAAGATCGTTGGTTTCGACTATCATAGACCTTCAATTGAGTGGGCTAGAAAGCAGGCAGACAAAGAAGGCTTGCAGAATATAACATTTGAAGTTGCACAGGCAAGTGATTATCCGGGTGAGGATTATGACTTGGTTGCTCTCTTTGATTGTTTTCATGACATGGGAGATCCAGTTGGAGCAGCAAAGCACGCGCTCCAAACGCCAAAGAATAAAGACGGGACATTAATGTTAGTAGAGCCTTTTGCAAACAATAAGGTTGAGGACAACTTAAATCCTATTGGAAGGTTGTTCTACTCTGCTTCTTCTGTTGTATGCGTTCCTGCATCTTTGAATGAGAATGGATCTGCACTCGGTGCACAAGCAGGCGAAGAAAGAATAGCAGAGACAATAAAATCGGCAGGCTTTTCAAGGTTTCGTCGGGCTGCGCAGACTCCATTTAACTTTGTCTTTGAAGCAAGAACCTAACGCAGGGCTAGAGGAAGATTAGCCGGTTATATTACTTTCACTCTAGCACCGCGCTCAATTTCCGGCCGTCATATCGTTATTTGCTACTAGATCGTGTTACTGTGTTCACGATCTATGTGAAACTTATCATTACCAGCCCCTCAATCATCCGCGCATTGAAAGAACGTATGATTACATTGCGAATACAGAAGACAGGCCGCATTGACCAAATGACCGCGAGAAATTAAGGAAAAGATAGGGATTGGATTGATTGGAGGCAACTGGCGTGATGATGAGAACCCTCAAGCTGTAGTTTAGGTTGTCTTTGCAGTTCTGGCATTAGGGTAAAATATTCTAGATTTCCTGTCTGTTGACTTTTTCAGCAACAGTAATCTCTCGAACGATGAGAAGGAGGAAGTAACCTAACCTCACCTACAACTTAGAATGATATACAATATTTATTCTAGTGAAGATTCGATTATAGAAAGCCTATCTAAAGTTTGAATGCTTTGCTGATAATAAGCAAAAGATAGACACTGCTAAATGCAGCGACAAAAGAACTATCGCGACAGATATGACATCCTTAGAAATGTACTGTATATAGTCGCTAATACGCAATTGCTTTATCGCAACTATATGAACAAGATGAGAATCGCCTACGCAGCAAGCCTAACTCATTTACAGGTTGTCGACTACTTAGGGCAGTTACTAGCCTCGGGGCTGCTTGTTAAGATGGAATTTAAGCCGTTCTATTCTTATTATGAGATCACTGAAAGAGGACGTCGATGTTTAGAACTATTCGACGAATTGGAAGATGATATGAGGCCCAGTCCTAGGGCTAATAACTCAAATTAAGGATTTCTAAGTTTGACTTAGATTATCACTAGTGTTTCGGCACTAAAAAAAGAAACGTGAGGTTTGTTCTTGACATTATGTGATACTATTTTTCGCCAGAAGACGTTTGACATGCATGTGCTGCGTCTGGACCACACACGGTAGTGTTGATTCCAGATTTTGCACTTTCATTATTGTCGGAGGACCCATCCGCCGCTACCACGCTGCTGCTGTCATTTTCTACTGCTTCTGTTCTTGCATCTGTGTTGTTGTTGTCTGTTACGGCAAATGTTGTACTGACTATAATGATTGATACCACCACCAGCAAAGCTATAACTGCTGCCGCCACGGCTATTACAATCGTAGTCATTTGAACCTATAAAATATACGCATACATGGCCAAAAAACTTCTCAGAAAGAAATGTTATATTTGTTCTATCTAACATTTGATTAGAGTATTTGATGAACTTTACTAGTCAGAGAGTAACAATCTCTCCCCTCGTGATATTGCTTACGATACCATATGATCTAAAGCCATGTCATTGATTGAATACAATTTTCCCTA
>JAATVR010000651.1 GCA_014523665.1 Nitrososphaerales archaeon TH526 | reverse complement strand
GACTATCCACGCAACCTTGCTAAATCAGTTACTGTGAAATAGAACAATGCATATACTAAAATCTGTATATTATTAAATAATAAATGTTCACAAATAAGAATGGGAGTAAAAATCTGATCGTTGTGCTGTTATCTATCCCTAATAGAGTATATATCATTTCCGCTAAGAAAAGGATCGGATTGAAGATTTGACAAACCAATATAATGTTGTATGGGATTACACAACTCATAGATGATGTTGATGAATTCCTACTATGTCATGTTAAGGGTCTCAAGTTCCTCATGTAATTCAGTAAAAAAAATCTAGATTAGCTAATTGTGACAGCTCCTTGACAAATGGATAGAGACAGTAGTGAGGGCAATCATCGCATGCTTTATTATTCAAGAATTTCAATGAAATAAGAAAACAGGTCTTTCAAATACGTTTCGTAACAATATCGGTTCTGCGCTATTCTTAAGAATCCTCATAGAAATACCATCTATCTATTCATACTATAAGATTCTTATCCTACATTATCCAGACGATAGATCATTAATGTGTAATAACACAGTCTGCTAATATCTATTAATAAGCAGATACACCATTATGTTTTATGAACCCTCTAATAATGACAACCAACAATTGGCCGTCGTTAGCGAACAAGATAATATTATAGGATCAGCGGCACCTGAAAAAATATACTATCAAGGTTTACTACATCGATTTGCCTCAATTTTTATTCTGGATAATCAATCTAGGCTTCTGTTACAAAAGAGAGCATTCAACAAAAACAGACATGCAGGTCTTTTTTCTGAATCAGTCAGTGCTCAAGTAGCATATAGTGAAAAGTACATTGATGCTGCTCTGAGGAGAGTTAATGAGGAGCTAGGACTCGTTCTTGAGGAGCATGAGCATGATGGTTCTAGCGGAACTCGATTAACACAGGTATGCAAGATGAATATAGATACAAAGGATGAAGACTATAATTACGGCTTCACTGGCAGCATTGTTAACAATTCCTGGAGGAAAAATGCATTTGTTACAATATATGAATGCATATTAGACCATGATAGGATTGATCGTCTATCAATAAATCCGTATGAGATATCAAATGTTTATCTCTTGTCTCTAGATAAGGTACTTGAGTTTTTTAATTCAAGTCCCAGCCTGTTCGTACCTGGCTTCGGATTTACATTGAAAGCATATCTTAGGTACTACTATAATAAAAGATAATAATGAAAAGATATTTAGTTACTTAGTTTTATTCCCAATTGCAGAATCTATAAGCATCAATATGTATTCTGTCGGAGTGATTTTCATACCTTGCTTAGCTTTGTAATTGCTGCAGATTTTCAATATCTCCTGATATCTGTCTTCATCTAATATAATATTTATCTGACGTTGGTGCTCATCTTTTTTACTCATCCAATCTTGATGTTCTTTAGAGTTTATATTGTTTTATCTTAGATTTCCTCATATTCCAGAAACCACTGGTAATCGGAAGAATATGTACACAAAAGTGTAGTCCTGTGAGACCATTTAAAAAATTAACTATGGTGGGCATCTTCTCGTCATCGAGTATGCTATCTTAGTAGTAATCGAAGGAAAAAATGTACACCGAATGCAATCAAAAGTAGCCTGCATGAATAGCTTCGGCTACAGATTGTGAATATACAAACTGACAGGGATGATGGAATGACAACTAGACTAGATGCAAATTCTAACCTATTCTGAGACTTTGAAGTTCCGGACGACAATTATCATGTGACGTGTTAGATTGACCTGCTACAGATTTGACATTATTATTGCATCTGTAAGATAGAGTGACTTATTATACATACATAATCAACTATAGCTATTCTAGGACGTCATAAAAAAGTAGTTTATTTCCTAACGATGTGTTCTTTTTTTCTGTTTTCGAGTTCTTACTGTGATATCTTTTTGAATTGAAACTATGAAAATGCACACTCGATACTTGTCTACTATCACATTTAACAATATAGTATCATGATTTTCGGATTGAATATCAGAAAAGGGTTCTGTTAACTTAACCGCTTAACCGCTCATTTATTATCTGTTAACTCGGCTCAAAATAGAATTCTTCTAATTGGCAGAAACGTAAGTAGTATGTGCTTCTGTTTGAATCTTTTCTTGAGTTTCTTAACATATGCTTCAAAGAAACCTATGGATTCTTTATTAAGCGGGGCAACCACATAGAATCCCGAATTAATATCTGCGTATTCTTTCAAATCATCATCTATCCACAAGCCTTCCACTGGTATCAATGTAGTACAACCGCCAAAATGTTGCGCCAGTTCTCGTTCTGTATTAACAAATTTGGACTTCTCTATTGGTTTTCCGTCGTTATATGATAATGGCAGTAATATTTCTACACGAATCTTAAATTTCAAACCTGATAAGCGAATTAGTTAATTATTTGTTATCAATCTTGTATTTGATGTTTCTGCTATCGAGTAACTCACATTGAGAATGACTTACTATATATTGACCATTATCTAAGCCGTGTACTGGTTTGCCAGAAGTCATCAATGTGTAAAAGCCGTCTATTTGGTCTTTTTTAGTATTGAAGTGGATTCGGACAGGTTTCAAACTTTCTAGATACTCGCTGGAATCGTCAGTCATGGCTTATTCCACCAAACCCAGACGCCTTTACCCGCACCAAGCATTTTACCAGCAATTTGACCATCGGCTCTCAAGTTGTTTAGTCTATACATAACTTTCGTTCTAGTTGCTTCTGTAAACGCTATGTCTGGTCTTTTTATCTCTTGCAAAAGTCTAACAATCTCTTCAGTCTCTAATGGTTCAAAAGACTTTTGGACAATCTGTAGAATGGCCTCGGTCAATTTGTCTTGTAATATAATGGTCATGTTTGCAAGCTAACTAATTCTTCCAGCATTACATATTAAGCTTTATCGGTATATGCATCAATAACTCTATTAGCAACTGTATCGATGATATTCATTGGTGCATGTATCAGTGACGACATCGGTCCATATTCGTGAGCAATTGGGCTTGAAAATATCCAAGCAATTCCGAGTTTTCAAAAGAATATACAAGCATCTGCATCAAGTCAAATCATAGTCTAGCAACAGCAATTATCATGTTATTCTTACAAAGATTGGCTTTTCTTGTTCTTGCCCCGATTACAATTATCGTGGCGTCAAATGCAAGCATGTTCGCGCTGTCGAGCTGTCATATGCGTTACGACAAGAAGTCGAAATTGTAGTTATCCCCGAAATCACACTGCAATATGGTTTTAAGCGAGATTCAAAATGAATGATGCTGAATTTGAGCAATTCTTTTTTGAACTACTAGAGAACTGAGAAGATATATTTTGATTATTTTAAGAAATTCTATGTATATTATGCATCTATTTCTGTAAATTGTCAGATATTTTTTTAAAAAAAACTGGAACCTTTAAAGGTTTGTCGTGCTGATTAGTAGTAATGACAAGAAGTTTCAAGGATTGGTGGAACACCATACCATCTGACCTAAAAGAGAAAGCACTCAATGGTGATAAATCAAATACGCCGTTATTAAGCCAGGTCAATTATGCTTTTCTGCATCAAGAACTAGAAGGCAAACATGAAGCCAATCCATCTCACGGAGAACTCAGAAATTGGATACATAGCGGTCAGGTAGATGTTGTCAAGATAAAATAAATAGCTCATATAGCAATCTCTTTCAGCATCCTGTAGTCAGTAAAAATAGGCAGAGAAAGAGAACAGGAGTTAGCTAACCTGCAAAATCGGTTCATGACAAATTCGTTCCTATCTACGATATTGTATTTAGTAAATCCTTAGTGATGGAAGCGTTCTTGTTTTGGTAGAAATACACCAATTGTTTCAAAGGTCCAAAATATGTCACTTAATACTTTTTATTCCAGGTTTGTTTTTGATTAATCTACATCGGATAAGAGTTCTTCATGAGCAATATTAGTCCTAATACTTCAGGTAAGCATCATAATATAAGAAAGTCTCGACATACCATTTCGTAACAATGATGATAGAAAGACAGATCGTAAGTAGTAACAGAAATTCCAATAAACCAGAGCTTCCTGTTATCCCGCATATCTATCACATAATTAATTATTTTTTGTTGAAGATGGCTTGCATCAAACTTGAGTACTCTATCAAACGAAATATTTAGGTATTGTAAAAAGTCATTTAGCCAGTTTGTATAATGAATCTTAGTATCTTTTGACCTCAATGAATTCATGAATTGTATGTAAGCTGCAGATTGCTGTAGTAACAGCCTCGACATAGTCATTGATGACAAGAAGATGTGAACTATTTATGCTTACTATACACTCCTCCTAAAATACATTATAATGCATTTGCATATAGCTCTCAAACTGATTACTTAATAATTTAACTTGTTCTCCTTATTCGGATGGTTGTAACATATTATATCTCATATTATATCTCATGCCTTGTTTTGTTTTGCTTTACCTTATCCTTTTTACTTCCTACACTGAACGTACATGCGGTCAACGTTATCATAGGTACATCCAATACCACTATTGGCTCTGATGAAGACGATGTCATAATAGGTTGCTCATTTCTCACTTTTGTTCAGAGCTTGCAAGTGGTTCAGGTTCCCAACATGAAACCCCCAGAACAATTGATCCCTGTGACGATCTCCGATTGCAGGCAGGGAGATCAACTTATTGGATTAGAAGGTGATGATGTATTACAAGGTTCATCTGCAGATGATTCTATTCGGGGCGATGAAGATAAAGATCAACTTACAGGTGCGGATGGAAATGATAAGTTGGTTGGGGGAGATGATGCCGATGTAATTCAAGGTGGTTTTGGAGGTGATTTCCTATTTGGAGGATCAGGCAATGATGAGCTCTATTCTGGAGCAGGAGATGATATACTATTTGGAAGCAAGGGGGCAGATTACTTTGATTGTGGAGAAGGCTATGATACCATAATAGATTTCGCACCAACAAAAGGGGATACAAATTCAGATAACTGTGAAGTTGTATTAACTCATGGATCTAAAAATACTGAAATAATATGCGATGCCGGTTCGGAAAGCACAAAGTTCCAGTCAAAGATAAAAAGTGAAATGGGGCTCAATAAAAGTGTGACAAGTAGTAGTACTATTTCCATTCCCAACCCATTAGATATGCTGTGTGATGATGATGAAGGTGATGATAGATCTTGACATCATTCAGATATCTGATTCCTTCTGGTATTTCTGGTCGGTCTTCATGTTGTTATTCCTAAAATCTATAACACAACTTTGCACAATCTTCCTATGTGTGGAATATAGGGCAAAAATAAGAATTGCAATAGAAATTATTCTTAATGGAAGTTGATAAATTGTAAGTATATTAGACGCTATGATACCAATACTACCAAATGTAGATATCAAAAGGAACCCTATGTACGAACAACTACTACACACACCTGATATGATGCTAAGTGATGATCCAGTAAACAATGACCTCCTGCTAATCTTCAGCTTGGAATGCCTTATTGCATAAATATTCATGCTAATTAACATGCCTATCAGAATCGAAATTATTGCAGTCAAGATAAATCCTGTAATCGCGTCTTCTGGGAGATAAAAGATCCAAATTGGTTCAAAGAATATGAGCTGATCAAAGACATTGAAGAGTATCCAAAAAGGAATTGCAACAGTTGCAGCTATTAGGATGTACGTAGATGTCGAAAATACAATCTTCACTGATAATGGTAACGAAAACATCATTTCGTCAATTTGTCAATCTACTTGCAGCTTCTTTTCGATTACAGATTGGAATGCAGGAAAAGGTTGTGCTCCTTTTATTATTTTTGGATCTGAACCATCAATACTATTTACTATGATAAAATTAGGCGTGTCAAAAAATCCCTGAGAATTAGCAAGTTTGACATCATTATCAATATATATCTTATACGTTTGAGTATTAAAACAGGAGTTGAACTGCCCCATTTCTAGTCCCGGGATTTGAGATGCAAACTTTTTCAAATTGTCTTCATTAACCCATCCTGAATCGATACCTTGCTGATTCTCATAGAGTAGTTTGTGAAATTGCCAGAACTTTCCTTGCTCGTTTGTACATTGAGCAGCCAGGTGAGCACCCATAGAGTCAAATCCTCTATTTGGCAAGTGTTTAAACACTAGGACTACCTTCCCCGTTTGTATGTACGTTTCATTAATTTGAGGTTCAGTATTCTTTACGTACCTTGCACACAGATGACATTGAAAATCACTAAAGTCGACAATAGTGATCGGAGCGGAAAGATTTCCCATGTAAGGTGAACCTTGTTTTATCAGATTTGATAACGAAAGTGATGATGATGATGAAGTCTCTGTAGAATAAGTCTGAGTTATTGCCAAAATCTTATGATCAAAAGAGAAATAAAAATCAGTGTGTAACACCAACAAGAAAGTACCAAATACATATGTTGTCGTTATCATTATTCCTATCGCTGATGGAAGCTTTACTGTCATTTTCCTATCACAAAGCAAATGTTATTGATGCAATATTGTCCAACAACAGCACTCTGCCCGGGAACAACTTTTGCACTCTTCCGATGAACTACTGCGTTTGCAATCTCCTGGGAAGCATCCACAATCTGCACAAGTAATAAGCACAGCTATCAAGTGTACATCAACAATATGGGCTAAAAACGTTTTGAAAAATAAAAAATAACTGATTCAAAGGCAATGGTAATAATACGGCCACAAAATAATCTGAAATGATCGTAAGGT
>JAATVR010000650.1 GCA_014523665.1 Nitrososphaerales archaeon TH526 | reverse complement strand
TGCTATATTCGTAGTCTGATATAAACTCACGCAGATTCCTAATGAATTTTTTTACATGAGGATATCACTCTCAGAATACGGCTCACCCCTTTACTTTTTTGCTTTTTATTCTGACCATCTCGGGGAGTTCGCCTACTAACTCTGCCTACTAACTCTCGCCTTAAATCGATTCAAATAATAATTCCAAGTAGTTATCCATTTCATTTCAGGGTCGTCGTCTACAGATTTTCGTTTACTATCTAGAAATGAGGGGACCTACTGCTTGCTTGTCTTAGAATATTCTTTGAGTAAATTAGTTAGAGATATTCGTCCTTCTCAACTTTTCAACGAGGCAATTATTTTCGATTCCACATTTATAGTTCAAAGAGATTTAAATCTCTGTAATGTGCATTTACTCATAATAAGGTGCATTCGATTTTGTGTCTAAAAATTGTGACATAAGCGATATCTGTAGAAGAAAGCATTCTGATATCCACAGTGTGACTGACCCAACAACTGGAGAGATTATCTGTATTAGTTGTGGAACAGTCATTTCTGACAGGATAGCAGAAACTCGTCCCGAGTGGAGTGTTATTGGTGTCAATGAGCTTTATTCAAGAAGTAGGACAGGAATGCCTATGTCTCTTGCCGTACATGATCTTGGGCTTTCTACAGTGATTGGGAGAAATAATAAAGATTTTTCTGGTAAGACAATTGTTGATGTATCGACGCGGTCAATAATTGAGAGAATAAGGACCTGGGACTATCGTACGCAAACCAGAACCTCAAAAGGCCAGAGTCTCATATACGCATTTCGCCAGCTCAATAATTTAAAGGAAAAGTTAGCATTACCTTCTTCTGTGATAGAGAAGGCAGCCTACGTCTACAGAAAAGCTCAGCGAAATGAAATAGTAAGAGGTAGAACAAGAACCGGCGCTATAGCAGCATGTGTTTACATAGCGTGTAGAGAAGCTAGAATACCAAGAACATTTGACGAAGTGGCAAGAACCACTAATATTACACGTAAAGAGCTCTCAAATGCTTATATCGCAATAGTACTAGGACTAGATCTTAGGATACCATTAATAGATCCTATTAAGTGTCTAGTTAAACTTGCCAATAAAACACATGTAGATGAAAAGATAACAAGATACGCCATAGGCTATTTGAAACAGGTCATAGATAGCGAAATATCAGCTGGCAAAGATCCAATGAGTATTGTAGCAACAGTTCTCTACCTTACCTGCTTGCAATATGGTGACGAAAGTAAAACTCAAAGGTCCTTCGCTGATGCAGCTGGCATATCAGATGTTACAATAAGAAATAGACGCCAAGAACTACAAAACAAGATCCCCTCATTGACTTCAAAAAAAGTAGTAAATCGAAGTTAGAAACTGATCAGGAAAACGAGTTCTGGATCATGAGTTTTATTACATGTTATCCTATTATATGTCCATCAACAAGACTACTAACCTTCAATGAAACAGGGAATATGGTATCTATATCTCCGATTATAATACCTCCACGAGGAACAGCCAATACAGCAATATCCTGACTCCCGCTTTCGCCTAATAGGTCTAATTTTAGCCCAATTAGTCTTTCTGCAATTTTCTGACCAGCGTCTATTCGACTTTGAAATTTAACTGGCTCCATTTATTCATTCTATGTTAAAACAGATTTTATGAGATGCCATTCTATTGATTAATCCTTTTAGTAGTCATGGTGTGTTATTCTATTCGCCACTGACTTTAGGTGGATGCTTTTCTAACCAATCATGTCCCCTCTTTGCAAGAATCTCAAAGTTCTCTCTAAATCTTGGTTCATTCCATTGTTTTCTTATTCCATAGATAATTGGTTTAGCTCGCTCCCATTCTGCTTGAAGTCCACCATACCTATCATAGTACAGATCTTCAGAAAGAAAACCATATTCGATAAGTAATCCTGCTAGTTCAAACTTTGAGGTAGAGAGGTTGAGGTGAAGAGGGAATTTCATTTTGATGTAATTTGGTCCAGAACCATTTCGATGCCTCAAAATCATAGCTCGTATTATACTGTTCTCCTAATCTTAATAGCATATCCATATGCCCTATAGTTATTGCCTTTCCGCGTTTTCCTAATGTACTTCGTTTTCGTCGAGCCTTATTTTTTGGTCTAGCCATTCTATATGATGTTTAGGATAATTGAAGATAAATGTATCAGATTATCCTTATTCAGTGAAATAATTGTAGTAATTGGATTGCACATAAAATGAACTCGACCGAGCATTATATTTCCG
>JAATVR010000071.1 GCA_014523665.1 Nitrososphaerales archaeon TH526 | reverse complement strand
CAGTTTATGGGGCTACACTTCCAGTTCTAGCAGCATTATTACTGTCTTTAGTTACACTATTTGTAATAGGGTTCCTATTAAGAGAATCCAGGATTAAATCTAATCCAATAGTGATTCCTGAAGAAGGAACCATTAGAAAAGTCTTTGCACAAGAATGTAAAGATTGCTACGAACCTGCGAATCCTATAAAACCTAAATTTGGAGACGTTTTCAAAATAAAACATATTTCGTTTTTACTCGTACTATATTTTTTGATATTTCTTGGATTTAATGTATATTATTCTTCATTTCCGACTCATGCAGCTGGTGAACTTAAATGGTCAGTAACACAGTTGGGGATATTTTATGCAATATTAAGTGGAATTATGGTATTCATCCAAGGACCAGTATTACGTAAAGCATTAAAAAAATTTTCTGAAGAAAAACTAGTTATTCTTGGCAGCTTAATCTTGGCAACAAATTTTGTCTTATTTTTTTCAAATAATATTGTCTCAGTATCTTTGGCTGTAGTTTTATTTGCTCTTGGTAACGGCCTTATGTGGCCCTCTTTCATGTCTATTCTTTCAAAACGTGCAGGTACAGTTCTTCAAGGAGCTGTTCAGGGTGTTGCAGGTAGTGTTGGAGGCGTAGCGAGTATCATTGGATTAATTGGGGGAGGAGTCTTGTATAATTTGATTGGAGGAGCAACCTTTCTAATTAGTGCCGCAGTAATATTTTCAGTTTTTGTTATGTCTTTTCGACTATTAAAAAAATGAGTCAGACATGAAAATTCTTACGTGAGCGAGCGATATTCTGAGATTGATTTCAATCTCATATTAAGCAGATAGAGCACAAATAAGATAACCTTTTCATTCTGGATCTAACAATTTGTCTAGGTAGATTGTAAGTTGTACTTATATAAGTGATACATGATTATTTTGGAAATAGTGGAACTTAAAAATAATTAGGTTTATTACCATTTAGGAGAAAGGAATAAGATAATTTCTTGTTGATTTACAATGTTCTCACTGTAGTCAATTGACACCTCACGCTATGCAGACAATTTGAAAGTTCTTATTTTAAACAAAAATGAATCTGGCGAAATTCGAAGTTGTCTCTTACTATAATTCACGAATTTTTCAAATTGTAATCTCCTAATATCATTTTCCTTATCTACTATCTCTTGAATTTCATTGGATGATTGCGGCAAAGACCTTAGGTAACCAATTGTAAAATCAAAATCATGAATTGATCCAAGATTATCTTGAATCTTTTGGAGGGATTGTCTAGTTTGTACTGCAAGTTTATTATCGTCTGGCAATAGTTCTAACATATATCTCAACTTTTTACAAGCGATCCTTAGATCATGCAATTCCTCTATTGCTAAGGGATTAGCAAGCACAACCGGAAAAGTCGATTCGATAATAGATATCAGTCTTGATACTATCTTATTGTACCTTTTTTGAAGTTCTTTGTCTGTTACGCCTAATTCATCCAAAATTGTGCCAGTGTCTATACTTTTCAGAAGAACTGCAACGTTCTTTGCCCTCTCTAGCTTTAACTTCCTTGTTTTTTTCAAAGCATCAATGATGTTGTCCCTTTGACCACTTGAAGGGTATTTCCGCAACTTTTCATAAATAATATCAAAATCTCTAATTTCGCTATTAATTTTGAATAGTTCTTTGCATTGTAGAACGTAATCAGATAGAGGCGATCCATTTCTATATTTCTTGGGCAATGTTGAAAAGGTAGCATCTAGCCGTCTAATAGAAGTTCTAACATCATGAATTTGCTTTGCATTGGATTTCTTTAGATACTTGTTGATTCGATTACTTACCGTTTGAAGATTCTCGCTTAATTTTGTCAAGAAGGGTAAGAGATTTAACAATTGATATTGATTAACCTGTCTTCATAGGTAATAAGTTTAATGTGGAAGGGAGCAAAAAAGACTAAAAACAATTACTGAGGATCGGTCAACAACAGGTATCAATAAAAGATTTAGTTGATAATTAAATTAAATTTACTCACAATAGTCAGTAGAGTTGGGTCCCTTTTAGTGTATGGTTTCAATATATATTATCAAGATATACAAATTTATTCAAATAGGACCAAAAAATTCTGATACCTACTAGTACATTGGTGGTGGCATTGTTACTAAACCTTATTAACAATAGGCTCAATAGATGTGAATTGTTATTGACATAATATTCGGACCCGTCGGTACCCACGACGCTATGTGTTCTAATTTAGGATTCTGATACTCGTTAGACTGCTGAGGTTTCAGTTTTTCGTCTTTTAAGGAATTTGAATCATTCGTTGTTCCTATCCGTCGAGGAGATTGAACCAAGCATCAATACCGGGAGCTTGTCCTGCTTTAAAGTTAGCTGGGTCAAGCGTTGTACAACTACTTATTTATACATGCACAGGCAGTATATCATCATGAAGATCCAAGCATATGCGGCTCATGAAGCAAGTGGAAAACTAGAATCATTTGAGTATGAATTAGGTACCTTGAAACCTGATGAAGTAGAGATCGATGTCGAGTATTGTGGTATTTGTCACAGTGATTTGAGTATGCTTAAAAACGAATGGGGTTTTACACGGTACCCGTTTGTACCAGGACATGAGGTCATCGGCAAAGTGGCTGCGATTGGAAATATGGTAAACCATCTAGAACTTGGACAATATGTAGGATTAGGTTGGCGAGCTCGCTCTTGCCTAGTATGTGACCAGTGCTTGAGTGGTCATCATAACCGTTGCTTGAAGGGAGAGGATGTGATCGTTGGCAGACATGGAGCTTATGCAAATAAGGTGCGCTGCCAAGCGTTATGGGCTTTTCCTTTACCTAAGAATATTAATATTAAGACTGCCGGTCCATTATTTTGTGGTGGAATTACAGTCTTCAATCCGATTATCCAGAATAATATCAAATCTACAGATCATGTAGCTGTAGTGGGAATTGGTGGGTTAGGACATATGGCTATTAAATTTCTTAATTCATGGGGGTGTGAGGTTACTGCTATGTCTACTAATCCTGAAAAAGAGAGGGAAGCACAACAGTTTGGAGCCCATCATTTCTTGAATTCGAGGGGTCCTGATGCATTAAAACCATACGCAAATCATTTCGATATGGTACTGGTTACTGCAAATGTTGACCTTGATTGGGATACTTATATTAGTACACTTCGTCCTGGCGGCAAGTTACACATCGTTGGAGTAGCTTCACAGGTAAAGGCAAGTGTGTTTCCATTAATTGCCGGTGAGAAGTCTATCGGCGGTTCACCTATAGGAGGTCCTGCAGAGATTCTAATGATGCTTGATTTTTGCAATCGTCATGCCATTGAGCCAGTCATAGAAGAGTTTCCATTCTCGCGTGTTAATGAAGCAATGGCACATCTTGAATCAGGCAAAGCACGTTATCGAATAGTCTTGCGGAATGATTTCAAGTAGTTTTACTAAGCATCGTCAAGAGCTATCTGATACTATAGAGTTTGAAACTATTCTAGGTGAGAGATATGATTGAATATCTTGTCGGAAAAATATTAGAATTTCTAAAACTAGAATTTAATAGGTTTAAATAAGTAACGTTATTTTTGAGCCCATTGTATCTCATTATGATTTTGACCACTTTCTCATCCATTGCATTAGATTAATTACTGATTCTACTAATTCCTGTCCCTTAGGTGTAAGTCTGTATTCTACTCGCGGAGGTATCTCGTTATATGCTAGTCTTACTAATATCTTACCTTCTTCTAATTCCTTTAATCTGCGAGCTAGAGTCTTGCTGCTAAAGCCTTTCAGTAATTTTCTAAATTCCTTGTACCTTATTGGCTGTGCAGAGCAGCAAAGAGGTATTAACATCTCTATTGTTCCTCTTTTGGTAATTAACTTTCGAATTTTAGCCGTTTCCTTCATCAATATGGCTGCATTATATCCTTCAAAACTACATTCATTTCTATACATGGGGAGTCGGTTTACTCCTTGTCCTTTTGTTTCCGACATGTCACCTAGTTTACTAAAGTATCCTTCATAACTTAAATAGTTTCTGTAGTAAACAATAATGGTATGAAACAAGAGGCATTGAAGGCAAAAATCAAAGAACGATATGGCAAAATTGCCTTAGAAGGCAATTCAGAGAGTTGCTGCGGCCCAGAATGCTGCAGCTCTACTGAAGCCGACCCCCAAATGTCTTCAGTTGTCGTGGGCTATGATGGCAAGGCGTTAGAATCTATTCCAAAGTCATCAATACTCGGTTTGGGTTGTGGGGCTCCAATTAATTTCGCTAATTTGAAGACAGGAGAAATTGTGGTAGATTTAGGTTCGGGTGCCGGAATAGATGCATTCCTGGCGTCCAGAGAGGTTAAGGATAGCGGTAAAGTGATTGGCATAGACTTTACTGATGAGATGCTACATAAAGCAACTTCTGCCGCCAAGGAAAATGGATTTACCAATGTTGAGTTTCGAAAAGGAGACATAGAAGATATCATTCCTGTCGAGGATAATTCAGTGGATGTCGCTATTAGTAATTGTGTTATCAACTTGGCTACTAATAAAGCAAAAACATTCAAAGAGATATATCGAATCTTAAAGAAAGATGGTAAAGGAAGAATGATAATATCAGACTTAGTTACCAGCAAAGAGGTCCGTGGAGACTCTGTGAATCCTGAGGATTGGTGTAGTTGCATTGATGGAGCATTAACAAAGGAAAATTACATTAACAGTATAAAGGAAGCTGGATTCTCTGACGTAAAAACTTTGAATGAACAGGTATACATTCACGAGGATAAGACTAATAGAATAATAACGAGTGTAGTTATTGGAGCAACGGCAAAATGAAATTTTCTTTTGGAAAATCCAAACTGAAAGAGCCTACTAAGACCATTTTATTTGTCTGTGTAGAAAATGCAGGCAGAAGCCAGATGGCCGAAGGATTCTTTAAAAAATATTCTCCAGAAGGATATCAAGCCGCTAGTGCAGGAACCAAACCTATTTCAGAAATCAATCCTGTTGCAATTGAAGCTATGAATGAAGTAGGTATTGACATTACCAACCAAAAGTCCAAAGAGTTAACAGAAGAGATGATACGCACTTCTGATAAGATAATAAATATGGGATGTATGGAAAAAGAAGCCTGCCCAAGTCTTTTCTTGAACAATCTGTTAGATTGGAATATAAAAGACCCGAAGGGCAAGCCGATTGAAAAAGTAAGAGAGATAAGAGACGAAATTCATCGGAAAGTAAAAGAGCTTGTCGCAGGTATCAAGATTCACCAGTAAATTAACAACAACTCAGAAAAAATTTTTTGCTGAACTTGTTGGCACATTCATAGTAGTAACATCGGCCACTGGTTCTGTTGTTATTGACGCAAAGCTTGGAGGAATATTGGGAATTCCGTTTATAGCATTTGCTCCTTTTGTCGGTGTAGCAATATGTGTATATCTTTTTGGTAAAGTTTCAATGGCTCATTTTAATCCTGCTGTTACGATAGGATATCTAATCACAGAACATCTCAGAAAAAATTTGCTAGGATGGTATCTTGCTGCCGAAATAATAGGCGCTTTGCTTGCAAGTGTATTTGTAAAGTATGCGATTGGAATGGAAGCTAATCTAGGAGCTAATGCTCCAAACTATAACTTTTCTCTTCCCTTTATTTTCGGGATAGAAGTTTTGGCATCGGGACTTTTAATGGCTGTTATATATGCAGTAGTTTATACAAAAGGACTAAGAGGCTTTAGTGGTATTGCAATCGGGGGAATAGTTGGGTTGGATATATTCTTCTTTGGACTTATCTCCGGCGCTTCAATGAATCCTGCTCGCTCTTTAGCTCCTGCTCTATTATCAGGTTATTTAGGGGATTTGTGGATATATTGGACTGCTCCTTTTATTGGCACTTCGTTGGTTGCTTTTATGATAAGAAAAAAAATATCAATCAAAAAT
>JAATVR010000649.1 GCA_014523665.1 Nitrososphaerales archaeon TH526 | reverse complement strand
TCTTCATTCTCATAGAAGTGGTCATTTCCTCCGGATTAATTGCATGATGTTCAAACATGTGCAGGAATGTCTCATTCGCGACTTTCTCTTCAGTGTTTCCATAAATAATGCAATTACAGTCCAGCCCTACATCCTCGCAGCGAATACAAAATGATCTTATACAGTCTTCGAATATTTGGGACATCAGAAATATATAGTAAAATTGCATATATTAACTGAGTGATAAATTGTACTAGGAGACTACAGTATATGATATTTGAGGTATAAATTATTGATACTGATTCGAAATATTTGGATCTAATATTCATGAACCAATTTACAGTCAGGTACATTCTGGGAGGCAACGTGTACGTAGTATGGGGCGATGACATATCAGGGAATTGGGAGATCTTGTATAGAAAATCTACGGATAGCGGGGTCAAATTTGATCCCACTACCAGCAACCTCAGTACTAATACAGGGACTTCCGACGCGCCTGCAATAGCGGTATCATGAAAATACCTACATGAGGTCAAGACTTTGATTTGGACGTTAGATGTACAACTTGTGACTGAATTTCGACGATTCTATGAGGCAGCGTTAAAGTTTACATCATGAGTATAAGGCGATAGAAAATAACAGAGGAAACCAATCTGTAACGGTATATATTAAGTTGGTAACAATAGATAACAGATAGAAAAAGCTATTTGTAATGAGTTCCAATAAACCATGTGCAAGTGGTATTAAACAGGCGAGATAAAGAACTTCTCGTAATCAAGTTAGATCAAGAGGGTAAGACCATACGGGACATTGCATCTGCCGCGCATATGTCGTTTGGCGATATTGGCAAGATTATCAATAGAATAGGTGGACGAGATAATGATGATAGAGTTGAAGCTAAAATAGATATCAAAAACAAGTCCAAAGATACACAAGCTTTGTTTCTATTTTCAACTGGAAAAAAACCTATTGACGTTTCTATAGAATTAGATTTGTCAGCTTCTGAGGTCCAAAACATGTTAGATTGTATTGGGCATTGAATGATCTTCATGAGTTGGAATCAGCATACAATGAGATTAGAGCTTATTTACCGTCATTTCTAAAGTTGTTTCATTATTTGAAAGAGCGTCGTATATTGGATGAAAAACATATTTTTAACATTCTCAAATATGTTGGCGATGACTTGCCTGAACTAACTGACAGAGTTCAATGTCTCCGTAATGACGTAATAAATTTGGAAGATAAAAAGAGAAATGTGATGAACCAGTTAATAATATGGAACGCCCAGTTGTCCGATCTTGGGAGAGAGATCGATATCAAAAACCAACAACTAAAGCGAATGGGCAAATAAACCAACTAGCATTTAGACAGACGGAATACTGGACAATGACACAGGTCTTAATACGTTATACGCTAGTTCATATACTATAATGCCTAACTAATTACGACCTAATGAGTTATGGACAGAACACGAGAGATATCTCAAAACCTGTAGAAATAGGTAATGAATATACGGTAGATATTACTGACACAGGCAGAGATGGGGAGGGCATTGCGAGAATAGGAGGTCTAATAATTTTTGTGAAAAATGCAAAAGCTGGTGACAAATATATGAAAATCAAGATTAATTCGGTGGTTAGTAATTTTGCTACCGCAGAGTTAGTATCAGGTTCAACAGATACGACTTAGATCTTGTTTACCGCTTACTAAATAATTAGATAGAAACTATTTTTTATCCTAAATCCATAATTATATATCTAGTTACTCTAATAGGTTACACTACGCTATTTCAGGTATAATATAGACGAACTTTCTGAAATACTAAAGGCGAACTATCGATACCAATATTAAATATTTTACTCCAATACCTATTTAACAATTTTATGGATTCAAATATATTGTTCCAATACGATGTTGAGAGGTTAATTGAATTATATTTTATTTCATCATTGAATTGGTTTTTTCTAATTTCTCTCTCTGTTTTTGGCTTTTACCATTCCTAGTATGAAATATTGTCCAAACGCATAGATTGTGGATATGCCAAAGAAGAGAGCCACTCCCCAAAACGAGATTGTAAATTCCCATAGTATATCGGCTAGAGTACCTATGATTGCATCAACGATCTGAGCAATAAATACTATCAGAAAGACAACGAAAAATGCTCTGTTACTAAATTTTGGTGCATGGAATATGGCATTAGCTTTCAAGACAAACCGTCATGTTTATGTCATGGCATGTTCTTATTCTTTATTAGTATTGGGTTAAGACAGTCGGAACTTAACTCTTACCCTGCAATCCATCTAATGCATCCTAACGCCGCAGCGTCGTTCGATTCGATTACAAAACCTGTCTGTTGTTCATTCAATTTTATAGGACTGCGATCTAGCTCGCTACATATGTCATATGCTGTCCTACCTATTTTATCAACCCAATTAAGATCATCATCGGTGATATCAATCTCGATTTCAATTTCACCTTCGTGTATGTCCGAAATGAATCAGCAAAGAACAATTAAGTTTGCCAATCTATATTCGATTTATTTCTCTTTCCCATGACATGCCTTGCCTCTTCAGGTTATACAACTCAATATCTGCTGGGCCCAGACGGCCTGGCAGGTTTGGATATCTCGTTATAACATGGCGTTCATATCCGTCGACAGTTCCAAAATCATTTTCATTGTAATAGTAGCATTTCGGTAGGAACGTGGTCATTAATTATAGCTCTCCGTATAAGAGATATCAGGTATAAAAATATATACCATATTAGTCATCATTTGAGAAGAAATATTATGATGACAATTTACATTCAAAGATATTTAATAAGGTTTTTAACTGGATTAGTAATATGTTCCATCTATTAGTATTTATATAGAATTCAAAGCCAGTCTGGTATAGCCTATTGGTTGTTGTTACTGCATCCTTATTGATGAAATGTTTCAGCTCGCCATATTGCCAAACATTTCATAGATATGTGCCAAGGGGGTAGATTCCCGTAGGTAAAGGGGGCTCAGAGTTCGGCATGAAAATTCAATTGTGTTCTTGACTATAACAATCAATAGACGGTAATCAAGCACCAATACCTACCTACATATATCGTACAATGTTTCTTCTAGCACAGCCATAACGACGTACCCCTCCTTCAACATTTCTCTGATGTCTAATTAGACTTTTTTTTTGCTTCAATTACTTGTACTAATCCAGCTTCATCCCTAGGATGCAAGATTTGGCTATACTTCCAACCTGAGCGTTGTAGCAGGTAGAAAACTCATTAACAGTTCTTTCTTTTCCGGATGAGACACACATCATATGTATATCAAATAGTTTTGAAAAATGTGGCTTTTCAGGACCTGGGATCAAGTGCTCTGCAATAAATAATCTAGCATGCTTTGGGGAAGCCCTATGAACATTGGTGAGAATTTTCACGCATTCATCATCGTTCCAGTCATGTATTATCATCTTCATTATGTATACATCCGCTGCGGGAACTTCTTTAAACATGTCTCCACTCACATAGGAGCAACGATCGCTCACACCTAGTCTATGCGCTAATAGGGCTTCCTTTTTACTAGTTACGGGTTCTAAGTCTAACACAGTTCCTCTCAAGTGGGGATACTTCATAAGCAAATTTGCAAGGAGATGTCCAGTACCTCCTCCAACATCACAAATATGAGTCACATCAGAAAAATTATTCGCCTCCAGTGCTTCCAGCACCCAAGTAGTATGGACGGCAGAGTAACTTGCCATGGCTTGATTGAATGTTCCTGCATAGTCTACATTTCTTTCCGCATAATTAAATATTTTATAGCCGTACTCACGCAGGAACGCGTTTTGTTGACCGTCTTTTATCATCGCTGGCAGATGC
>JAATVR010000648.1 GCA_014523665.1 Nitrososphaerales archaeon TH526 | reverse complement strand
ACCAAATAGTCCTTTCATACTAATTCCCATCTTTTTCAACATTAAGCGTGTCCTCAAGATGTTAAGTAGCATAACTCCTCCGATTGCTCCGACCAGAGATACAGGGAATGGCAATAAAAAGGCTGCAATGAATCCTATAGCCATGTATATACTCATCCACTTTAGAGTGTATAGCAAAAAATGCCTGTTATTGTTAGAAATTTCACTCATTATGCATCACCTTGTATTCTTTACCTATACTATACAACATACACTATTAAAGCAAATGTGTACAATGCTCTATTTGTAACAGTACATAGCAGATGAATACTGAATGTAACAATAGATATCAAGGTTTTTGTATAAGATCTCCGAAGATATTCTAGTAATTTACTCATTTATGTCCCAAATTTCGTACCGTTAAATAAACATCAGAAAAAAGCGCTTGTAATCGAACTTTACAATCAAGGTAAGACGCGGCGCCAAATAGCGGAAATAGTTCACATGTCATTCAAAGACATAGCTGATGTAATCAATGAATACGTTGGCGAAGATACTGATCCAGTTGATAAACCCCAGAAGTCAAAAGATGCTCGTGCTTTTGAGATATTTCTGCAAGTTAAACAATCTGTTGAAGTTGCAATTGAGTTAGACATGCCTGCAGATAAGATAGAAGAGCTACATATTCAGTACTGGAGACTTTCAAAGTTAGATAACCTGGAGATACTGGCTTGTAGCAGATAGACTTGAAAATAATATTAACATACATCTCTAAGACAGCTTTTTATGAAGTTGTAAGGCTCCCTTTGGGGATAAAAGACCTAATGTAGGATTGCGTATTGTGTGAAAGGAAAATTTATAATGCATATCTTGTGTAAAAAGCAACTATCTTGTTTATCCCTGTTAATGACTTCTCTGCACTGGATTGGCATAGGATCTAAGAGCACATTATCATCATTGAACAGGATATGGCATTAGAAGAAAGCAGCATTCACTTTATTCATGTAATAATTTCACTTGCTATTCTATTATTTGCTGCAAAACTATTTGCAGAATTATTTCACAGACTTAAACTACCGGTGGTATTAGGTGAACTCCTGGCCGGAATAATAGTTGGTCCTTTTGCCATTGGAGGGTTACTTTTCTTTAACAGTGAACCGCTAGTAGAACTAGACGAAACTGTACGTACTATTGGAGAGATATCAGCCATTGTCATCTTATTTGTAGCAGGACTTGAAATTACTCCTAGAGAGTTCTTGAGAGGAGGAGCTGCCTCTTTCACGGTGGGATCAATTGGCGTAATTATTCCTTTTTTTGTGGGATTCGCAGTATTAACATTATTCGGATTGGAGGCACTGGAATCTATGCTAGTAGCCACAGCACTTACGGCTACAAGTATTGCAATATCTGTCCAAGTATTGACTGAGCTTGGAAAGATGCAGACAAGAGAGGCCAGGTTGATACTAGGTGCAGCAATAGTAGACGATATTCTTGCTATCGCCGTCCTATCTGTTGTAACTACCATGGTACAAACAGGTGATACTTCACCACAAATAACAGACGTCATTTTCCTTATACTTCAAATACTAGGTCTCTTTGCAGCTCTATTGATCGGATCCATATTTCTGATACCTAGATTACTTCATGTTGAGAGGTTATGGAAATCCAAAGGGAGTATTGAAGGTATTGTAACTGCTTCCTTCTTTGGAGCAGCAGGTATAGCAGCTTTTGTGGGGCTTTCGCCTATTGTTGGAGCATTTGCTGTAGGCATGGCAGTAGCAAGTACTCGCCTTATCAAACAAGTCGACGAATATGCTGAGAAACTGCTAATAATATTTGGTCCTTTGTTCTTTGCAATTATTGGAGCTCAGGTTGACCTGCGAGGAGTGAATCTAGATGTATTATACCTTTCAGGAATAGTCATAGCCATAGCCGTGGCAACTAAAGTGGTTGGATGTGGACTGCCATCTATCATATTTCTAAAAGATAAGACTAAAGCATTAAGAGTAGGAATTGGAATGGTATCAAGAGGAGAAGTAGGATTAATTGTAGCAGGGGTAGGTGTTTCAACCGGAGCATTATCATCTGATATATATACTACTGTAATCATTATGGTTGCTCTCACTACTATTATTACTCCCATTTGGCTGAAGAGAGCGTACATGAAAGATATAGATTCGATGTCTTAGATTCCCGTGAGGGGCTCATCACCATTGCTAGAAATGTAGCGTTGATGCTTAAAAGTCTATTCGCTAAGATGTGTTTAGACTCATATTTATCTCTCTCGTAAGGGACAGAATAGAAAAGAGGGTTTGCGGTAAATCTGTCTTATCCAGTCGACATTATAAAAGGAAAAGGAAGCCTAACATTTACTCCTGAGCACTTGCAAAAAGGAATTGATAGAAAGTGACTGTTACTTTAACTACACAGAGAGGTTCCCTCGTTAAACTCTTCCACGTTTGTTAATCCGTCGTTGTCAAAATCTCTCTCCCAGTGCTATTAACAACCTCTCCTGTAATGTCTACAACTTTGTCATAACGAACGGCAGTATTCAAAATATGGCTAACTATAGCAATATACACAACAAGATACCCAAAAAGGTAAAATCTGAGTCCAATCGCTGACATTTGGCCTTTGCAGTAACATTCCCCATTAATTTACCTTTACTGTCTAATACTGGAAGCCTCCTAATACTATTCTGTTGCATTAAATCAGCGGATTCTTTTAAAGAGGAGTTACTTGTTATTGTCAATAATGGCTTGCTCATCACTTCGGATATTGGCATTATTGGAAAAAATGCTTGGGCGAATCTGACTATTCTAGCAATATCTCTTTCTGTAACGATTCCGATAGGGACGCCTTCACTATCAATTTCGTCGGCACTCTGTAGTATAATTACGCTTCCGACATTATTCTGATACATCAGTTTGGATGCTTCTTGCAAAGGTTGATTTTCTGCTATAGTTATTACTCTTTTGGTCATCAGATTTGTTATGTCGGTGTTCTTTATTTTTTCTGCTATATCGATCATTTAAGATATCCTCTTTGCTTTATCATTTAACTTCTCAAAAAGATAATTATAGGTTAGAGAATTCACTCATTGTTCAAGCGGAAATACAAATGTTTGTTACCATTGTCGAACGTCACCTTCTAATAATCCACTTCCGAGGTGTATTCTATCTATATGCTTTGAAAGATCTTTCTTATTATCAAATTTCGATTCGCAGTAAGGACATACAATTGTAACGGAATTGCTTACCTGATCCACAAGTTGCTTATCTCTCGAAATGGAAGGAGAATTATATGTCGATGAAGGAATTTCAACTTCTGCAAGGTCCAGGTTTTCCATTGGCATATTCCCTGCAATTGCCATAAGGGTCACCATGCCTAATGGAACAACTTCATTAATTTCCTTTTTATGTGGAATTCTCTGTTCATTCTTGCTACTACCAGATTCTTCTCTTTTGGAAGTTGTAGTTACAAGAAGTCTTCTAATATGTTTGCTTCTCATCAAGGAAATTGCATCTTTCAATGATAGCTGTTCATCAACTGCGATTATTGGAGAGCTCATTATCTCTCCTAATGTAATTTTCATTGGATCCTTTTTATCGGCGATCACCCGATACAATATGTCTCGCTCAGTAACGATCCCTTCAATCAAAGCAGGTAATGGAGTAGGTTTCGTCATTGAAGTCTGTTCCGCCTCATAAGGTATCGCTTGAGAAGACGAAGAATGACCAGATGTTACAAGTAACGATGACACACCTTTTTCCTTCATGGCATACACTGCATCAGATACAACCGTGTCTTTAGGTAACGATAAAGTATCTTTTTCAATCAAACTTCCTATTCGTTGATTTAAAGAAGTGGAATACATTTAGCTTCCTTATTTACGATAGATACGTTATTAATAATATTTGTTTGGTTTGAAAAGGATGGGCTCGTATGATGGATTAAATATGATAACTAATTCGATGTCAGAGACTAAATTTCAGTAATTCTTCACGCCCATTTTCGGCCTCTGCTATTACTCTGCCTTGAGGGTCGACTATTATACTACTACCCATACTAATCAGGCCATTTTGTTCTCCAACAGCATCTGATTTAGCTACATACATCATGTTCTCTGCGGCCCTGACTATTGGAAATGATCGATTTCTCCTTTCTTTGTATATGGCTTCTCGGTTGGTGTAGTGATGAGATGAAAGATAAAACAATACTTTCACATTATTTTTCTTGTATCGAAGTGCTAGCAATGGATTGCTCTGATCTCTGCAGATAAGGACGCCACATTTTACGCCTTGGTGATTCCAAATGGGGCTCTTAGTGGAAGTCCCTTTCGAAAAAAACCTTACGTCATAATCAGTCAAATCGTTCTTGTAGTACTTTGTAATGATTCCGGATTCAGGTTTAATAGTGAATGCGGCATTAAAAATTTTACCTTGTGATTTCCATGGTGTGCCTATCAGCAGAGTTACATTGAACCTGTTAGATACTTCCTGCAGCTCAATAAGAGATTGAGCAATAGCCTTGTAGTCGAGCTTTGCAAGGTTAACTATATAACCCGAAAGGCAACATTCAGGAAAACAAAGTAGGCTTATTCTTCTTTGTGATGCTGTCCTTACATACGAAATTATGGTTCTAACATTAGTTTCTAACTCCGTTGTTACTCGCATTTGTACGACTCCCATGTTTACTATTCTTTCTCCGTGTGGTTCAGTCAAGCTTACAATATGCTTATTACAGATGTTCGTCAATATAAGGCAAGAATATTTCATCATCTAATCGGATAAATTTCTTGACATCCACATCATTTGCTTAATCTACCACGGCACCACGCAGAACAACTATACCCAAAAGGTTTAGTTACTAATCCTGTACTTCGCATGTTAATCAATCAACAGATATGACCGAAGAAGGGTAGATAACAATATAGCATCGTCATCTCTAATCTTATCAAAATCCGTGGTCTAAGCCTTATACCGCAACAGTGAGCTCCTATGTAATATATCCTCTATTTTTCCATATTATTAGGGGTCAGTAAACAGGGCAACTTAATGTATAAAGTCGCTGAAATTATTCAATATGTTTAAGAGTTTGAAAAAGATATTATTCCTAGCGATGACCACGACCGTGAGGGACATTATTAGGAAACGGCTAGAAACTATAGAGGATTCAGCTTCCGTGCAAGATGCTGCTAAGAAATTGAAGGATAGGGATATCAGCTCGTTGATAGTAGTCGACAGAGAAGGTAAACCTCAAGGTTTAGTCACTGAGCGAGATATAGTTACTAAAGTATGTACTAGTGATACCTTTACGAGTACAATAACAAATAAGCAGATAATGTCAGTGCCACTCATCGCCATTGATTCAGCCTCTTCCCCAGCTGT
>JAATVR010000647.1 GCA_014523665.1 Nitrososphaerales archaeon TH526 | reverse complement strand
TGGTCTGAATCCATCAACACCGTTTGAGCTTTCTACGTCTTTTGTCCATCCTGACCCTAGATTGCTATACATCTCTAGCTTCTCTCCTTTCCCGATATTTACAGCTGCTAATTTAACAGGAGTATTGACAAGATTACCGATACTTTTTCCAGTAATAACACATAGATCAGTTGATGGATGATCCTCTTCTTTTCCAATACAGGCCTTACCTGATTCAAATGAGTATGTATTGTCGTACCAGCCGCTGCCCATATGAGTGCCTCCAAACTTGAAACCGATCTGGTCGTCGTGATCGATCTCTGTTATAGTGATGTCTATTATGATCGCGTAATTCTGAGCAGAAGTTTCTCCACTCCATTCATGAGTTATGTCGTCAGGTTTTCCTGAGGCGTAGTGCCTGGTATCCCATCCTTCATCCTCCATATCTTGAGGTGAACCAACGAATGCATATGGAAAATTAGTACCAGTAGGAGGAGTAGGAGGAGGAGTAGGAGGAGGAGTAGTGGAGCCAGATCCAGATACGGATATCTCAGTTATACTAGCCCAGTTATTCTCATTATTCCCATTTACTGTAACCCTAACATATCTTCCTTCAGTACCGGCTAGCATAGTATATTTCTGCAAAGCTGAAGTAGTACCACTACTCTTTGCATTGAGTCTCTCTACAAAATTAGTACCATCATCTGATGTGGATATTACAAAGTTATTTTCTCTACCAACACTTCCACGATACCATGCAATATCAACACTACAGATGTTTTTCCTTGATCCTAGGTCAAGTTGAATCCAAGATCCCTGTCCAAGGTTAGACCATCTGGTATTCAAATTATTATCTATTGCATTGGACGGGATGTTACCATCATTTCCTATAGCACTCACTGAGGTTACAGGCGACTTTTCACATGTTGCTAGAGTCGATAAAGTACTCTCCAATGGGTGCAGCTCTTCAGGTAAGATTTCTGAACCGTAGGTCATATTTTGGAGATTTGCTTTTGTATTAATAGAGAGATCGGTAGTACCGGTCTCAATTGGTATCGCAATAGGAATATCATACTTATTATCTATTGAGGAAGGTTTGAGAGATGGGAAGGCACTTAAATTGGTGCTGTATCCAAGAGAAGACAAGATTAGTATCATCAAGACGAGGTACAAAGCACACCTCCGGGTCGATAACCACTCGTAAATATACTGTAATTTGCCCAATTCCTTTATTGAAATAGATCAATATCTATTTACGCAGAACACCTAATTTTGGTCTAGATCCGATCATGATATTTTTTATCAAAGAACTCCCCGTAAATATATATAGTATAACCCATTCGTGAACTATAGAAATGTATTAAAATAGTAACGATTCTTCTATAAACGTGTTAATGTACTGCGATGATTAGGGGGCTATTAACGCAATTAGAGCAGATATACGGTTATGAATAATTTTTACTAAGAGTACAACTGACTGGAACATTTCTGAAGGTTTGTTCCTTTCAATAGGTCCAAGGGGATTTGGGAAGACTTTAAAGTGTTTTAAATGATTCACGATGCGATCTCAGAATATCTATCCGCTAGAATTTGGAGTAGCATAATTTTACTATTCACGGTCCTCTGTTGAGCTCAACTCTTGGAATTTTACTATTTCCATTATCATATCCTTTTTGTCGGAGATATTTCAAAGTTAATTTATATACTAATTCGTATCCGGAGTAAAGTCATTATCTGGATTAGGTGGCGGGAGTGTAGCACCTTTACATTCACCAATATTGATATAAGATGAGAAACACAATTGACTGTTCTCTGCAAAAAGCCCACCGGAATTAGTGAGTTCTTTCCTTAACTTCCGATTTGCTTGTTCTATTTGACTTACAACATATGGAACATCGATGGCTGTTTCCGGAATAGATAACTCATCAATAATAATTTTCTTGGTTGCAGAGCTTAGTGTTGCTACCTTCGAATTAGGTTTTTCGCTGATTGCACTAGTTATTGGTTATTCGTATGGAGAAGATCCATAAACAATAAAGCTCGGATGGAATATAATGGTCCATATAGTTAGCATTATGCAACAGTCTCTTAACACAAGTATGAAGGAGTGCAACACATGAACTCGCCCGTGCAACAGCGATCACAGATCGAATGACGGAGAGCCAAGGTATTGGCTAATGAGCAAAGGAGAGGCCAGTCAATCCGAGATAGCAGCAATACTGCACTAAGCAGGTAAACAGATCTACCATATGCAGAGATGTAGATTACTTGAGGCTAGCACTTTCTCTTTTTTTCATGATCTTTTGCCATAAGAGAATCTAAGGACGCCTAAGATACTGAAGAAATATACGAAAGCGCCACTGGTAGTTGATTAAGATTATGGTCAAAAAGATCCTTTATTTCTTGGTAACGCGTCTATTAATGGAGCTAGCTATAATTGGATGATAATCATGACTGAATTTATGAAATTTAACATAAAGAAACCACAATTTCTTCTTGCATTCATGGTCACAATAGTCCTAATACTTCCTGTAACCTCATCCAACTGGTTAGCATATGCATCTAACAACGATCCGTATCAATCAGGTTATGACCATGGTTGTGACGATGCTGAGATATCTAACCCATCTGAAAGATATATCAATCAACCAGAGAAAGGCTCAGCATTTCATACTGATGAATTTATGCGTGGATACAATGACGGCTTTGATTCCTGTTCTGGAACAATTGATAGTTCGTCTTCGTCAGTATCGTCAAACTCAAGTGAAAGTGAAAGTGAGAGTGGATTTTTTACGGAACGTGGTTTTGTCGTACAACCTCAATCGGGTAGACCTGCCGTTAATCAGGATTTCAATCCTGACAGGAGCTGCATGTTTGATGCATTTCAATTGAAATGCATACCGGGTGCTGACCAGGAATGCCCTGACGGATTTGGCAATAACGATGATTCAACTTGCTTCTTTTTACATACACAAGGATGTCCAGAAGGCTACCATTCAACAGACAATGATGAAACAGGGCAATGCTATTCCAATAAGGAAGGTTGCAATGCCTACGTCACGATAAATGGAACGCGTAATGACTATGTGTTACTTACAGATATACCAGGTAAAGGGGATAACTGTGCCGATCCACGTTACCTCCCTGATTAACTAAAAATCCTAGTGTCTAATTTTTTATGATAAAGAATTGGCTCTCAGTAAACTAGGTAGAACACCGGCATAGGATACTCCCGGTATGCCAGGTATCAATCGACGCTGTTTAGTAAAGGGGAAGAATCGCTGCATCTGTTCCATAGATCTGTTCTTGATGTTCGGGGGTCATGGCTCAAACTTTCTTTCCTCTAAACAGTATATTCATTAAATGACTGACATTCTTCCCCTATAGAGGAGCGTTCGCCAAAAATGGTCTTTTTAGAGTTCATCTAATAGACTCTCTGGATCATGACCCACCAAACTAACACATTTACAATCCATGCTTCGACATCTTATCCTCTCTTCTCCGTCCTTTGTGAAATAATGAATATCCATTGGGTGCTTACAAGTCGGACAAGGATTCTTGTTATCCCCTCTGTCTTCGTTCTCGATAGCGTCAGTCATGAATCAAAGACTCCTTCGGGAACAATTTGACCTTTCAACTCGCAATAACAAAAAGAAATATAGCACGGTCGGTTTCTGCCGCATCGTTTACAGATAGCCATTTTGATATATTTCCGAGCGTGGAAGCCATGATTCTGCATTAGATTTATACTCTGGAACTTAAACATTTATAATGAAGATGAAACTGGGGCACTTCTCTTTAAGTCCCAAGAAGCAAGAATGTAGTGAGTGCCATGAAAAATTCCATGAATACAGTGAATTGGTCAATCACATAAAAAGGAGGCATCAC
>JAATVR010000070.1 GCA_014523665.1 Nitrososphaerales archaeon TH526 | reverse complement strand
CTAAGTTGCTTGACTTTACTGCGCAACTTTAGATAATCAGCATAATGATTCTCCATATCGGAGAAGAATCTTTTTACGGCTTCGCCATTTTTAACTTCAAGCTCGTTCTGAGCGCCGAGTTCGTTAATCATGTTTCGTAAAGTTTTAAGCATCCATAGACCGAAACCCATACTCTTTAATTCATCAAGTTCTCGATTCTTGAGTTTACGCTCTGCTAATTGTTCGTCCTCAATCCGTTTCATCTCTTCCAAATCGCTAAACTCTTTCCTTAAATTCTCCAATTGATATGCCTGACCCTGGACGGCATTAGCCATTCCCTTGAAGTTTAAAAATGTCGCCAATATTTCATTCAGGGTCACCCCGCTGTCCTTAAAAAATCGTGTAGCCTTCACTAGCATCAGAGGGTCGTCGACATCAAGACCGTTTCGTTCTAATTCAGTCCTGAGATCCATTTTCCACTTGAGGTCTAATTCTACCCTCTTTTTTTCCTGGAGAGATTCATGCAATGCGTTTTCAAAACGGGATGTTTCAAGTTGCAAGTAGTGACGTTTGGACTCTAAGCTGCTTATTTGTTCCTCAAGTTCTAACTTTCTCTGCTTTCTTCCTTCAAATATATTATCTATCAACTGGATTGAAACAGCCTCTTGCTGATTGATTGCTCTACTGTCCAAAAGCGAGACGAACTGAGTCATGTATCTTGCAATGTGGTTAGGGCTCACCCCCAAGTCTTGACATTTTGTATACACTTCCGAGAGAAAGGATTCGATAGAGCTATCTTCTAAACCCATTTTCTCGATCAACTTGCTCACCCTCAATCCGGTCGCGCACTGAGCTGGAGACATTCCCAACTTACGCAAGGTTACTCCAATATCTCTGATTAACACCGCCAGCTCCAACCCGACCGATCGCCTCCAGTCATCCACTATGCTACTAACTGCACCATTACTAAGTCCACATTCCACGGCTATAGTATTCCTGGGCAGCCCTAGCATCCATTTTTCAACGACAGCCCATCTCAATGATTCTGTAATTCGAAATGGCATGGGACCTATGTACATTTCAGGTATTAGAACTTTTGGTCAAATATGGCCGAATGGGCCGCCATGAGCGGTCTAATGGGTCAAGATGACGGCATTGGGCATTAGACTATGTTTAAAAAGCTGCGAATTGCTATTATACTGAGGCCTTCACATCATTTAGAACATAGATTGAAGGATGTCTCGGACTGCCGTTGCACACAAGAATCCGATAGACGTTCTATTAGGTCGGTGAACCCAGCTTGAATTCATAAGGGCTTTATGATAACATCATCAAATGCAACGGCTGCGTCTTCCGTGTATAGTCCTACAAATCCTCCTTGTCTCATCACCAAGCTATTTCTTGGGACCCCTGTCTTATTATCGATATAGTCAATGATCTTGATACCATCTATCCATACAACTATGTGAGGTGTCCCCGTGCCCGTTCCAGTAACCTGTATATGCCAATTTTGCCAAGTATTCATCTTCACAGATGGAGATCCTTGCGTCACGAGGAACACTTCTGCCGAATCGTCCTGTTTATTGTTGTCCTTCTTTTCTAACTGGAATCCTTGTTTCTTAAGAAGGAAACTATATTGATGATAGTTATCTTGCCAATTCCACATAATCCAAGCAGTTTCCCAGTTGTTGGGAGGAGAATTTTGCCTTAGTTGTTTGACCGTTTTTACTTTTGCAGTCAGATCAAAGTCCTTGAATAATTTAGTGGTAGTTAATAAGGCAGCATGTGTCTCTCCACTTGAAGTGGATGCTTTTGGAGCCAAATACATGTATTCATTATTATTCAAATCCTGGCGTACTCCTGCTGTTCCATAGCCAGTGTAAATGTCCTTCCACTTTCCATTCGGGGATATCTGTCCGTCTCTCAGAATATACAGTCCACTTTCAAAATTATCTGCCACTGTACTTGTAGCGTAGGTTGCTGTAGCCTCCATGGCAGGGGGGTTAATATCTGTCATTTCTTGCATAGGTAAGGGTAATATGAATGGAATATCATTTCTTTCAGCGTTTGATTTTGCATTTGCGACATTTGCGACAAGTATGTTATTCTTTGACATGTAATTTATCCCCATGCTGGACGTAGAAAGAATTGACAAGACTAACAGAGATCCGAAAATCAATGCAGAAGTTACTTTATTGAGTGAAAGCTGTTTGTCCATTGCTCCTTATTGTGACTATTAAAAAGTATTTACAAGGAGCTGTGAATTTCACGATCACTTATGTACTCCAACATACCATATCTGAAATCTAATGAAAATCTTCTTTTATATTCTATTAAGATCTAGCTGAAGACTTCTTAGTTTGCATCAATTGGAAGAATAACGTCTTTTCTATGATACACCATCCATGAGTTAGGAGGTAAATATTATCATCTTTATTAAAATTCTCACCGCGGTAGCCATTGCGAGGAATAAATAGGTCCGGTTAACCGTTCATACATTAATAGTTGATAACAATCTATTATGATTATAATTGTATGACACATTATCATGCTTTGGAAAAATTCGAGAAGGTCATGAGTGTTGTATGCGTCGTTCTTTTAATAATATATCCTTCCATGTCTTTTCACACAGAACAAGTAGTTACTGCACAGGGTCATGATAGGTTGAGTTTCGCATTAGCCGATATTACCAACACGACTCAGATAATTGGTAGAGGATTCGGAAACAATGGAAATAGTTTCTCAGCATTTATCGAATGTTCTGACGGAAAATACTTTTCTTTCGATAAAGGATCTTTGATTTCATTTTCAGTCGATCTCAATAGGACAGCCCAGTATGACCAATATAGTGATGATAATGCAATTGGAAAGTGGCAAATAGAATATGGTACCACCCTGTTTCAACGATTGCTATTTCAAGGCGGTAATATAACTAGTATGTCATTGCAAGGAAACCCTTACTTATTGTATGGAGTCGAAACACGTGACGATGTTTGCGGAACAGAATATGAAAGAATCGTTATAGAATTTGGATGCATTGACAATACCCCAATCAAATACTTAAGCTCTGTCGGCGATAGATCAGGATCTACAACTCCCCCAGATCACGCGAAGGTTTACCGGTTCTTTAGTTCCGAGGTTACCTGCAGGTAAAGATAGGAAACTTGACCAGCAGACTTCATACGATGGTTTGTTGGAATCGTTCGGACTCTCGTATGCAACTATGAACTTCCAATCTAAAAATCGATAATAGATAGTACTACGGTATATATGGTAGTACAATGACATAGAGACCTGGTCTGCCGTCATTTCGTTCACATTTGAGTCCATTCTAGCTATTTTGATGAAAAAGTAAATAGAATTGTACTAATCCAACCCTTCTATATAATATTCACAAGGTGTATTCTCAGGTCTCTCAGATGCTATCATTACGAGCTAACTAGCATGATATCTTCAGGACATGTCTGAAAACATTTCTATCGCTTTCCGTAGGTAGAAGCTTATCCTAATCTATTACAATCCTTACAGATCCGCAACACCCTTTTCAAATAATAAATACAGCCTTGCTGGAACAATCCATTTCAATCACCTTTCGATATCTTGATATGCTCTGTGACAGCAAAAAAGTAATCCACGTCTGTAAATTTAAGTTAGCATTCATCTTTTGTCAAGGCTCACCTAAAACACGGCTGTTAACACACATAATATTATTCTATCAAAAACTTTTTTTTGCTTCTTGACTAGATTGATAATAAAATGCAAGTTTTAGTTAAATCCGCCTTGGACGTTATAAAAATAGTTGACATTGTCACTTTGAGTTCAATTTGTTCAATTCCAATCGAGGTCATAAGCGGAACCAGTAGTTGTTACTATGATGGTACCAGTTAATCTTTTGTCGTTTTGTCCATTATGACCCCCAGTCAATATTCAATGCATAATTGGTCATTTGGTACATTGGGGCACTATCTTCCTGCACGGTCATATTAAAGGGGGCCCATTGACCAGGTGACAAATCTGAAGGATCCGTATAGGTAAAATCTGTTCCGATAGCTTGGCCAAATTGATTATAAAGCGTTGCCATAATCCTAACAGATTTAGCAACTACTGGAGCCTGGTTCAAGACTTCACCGACAATCTGGAGGCTACTCAAATTATTAGCATAAGGGTATTGACTCATGATCACAGGTGATAGGTAGTTGTAGGTCGGAGAAATTGAAGGAAGTTGGGAGAATGGAGCGGATGGAGGCAATATAGGGTACGTCTGCTGCGGCAATGCCGAAGGTAATTGTTGGAATAGCTCCCCCGGTTGTTGTTGGTATTGAGGTTGTATCTCGCCAAATGGTGATTGTTGTTGTGGTTGTTGTTGTAGCAACTGATCAAATTGTTGCAGTTCAGAATCTGAAGGGTTAGTGTTAAACGGTGGTATTAGGAGTGCTTGTTGTTGTGGGTTCTGATCCTGATCCTGCTGCAAGAGGTCCGATAGAGGTTGAACCCCTTGCTGCAAAATTTGACTCGAAGGAATTGTTCTTAAATTAGGTATCGATTGGTTAGTAGTAGCGTTAATTGTATGTGTATTACCAAAGGTATCGCCAGATGTCGTGTTGTTTTTCTCATTTATGAAGTGAATAGTATCTAAGAGCTTATCAAATATAGGTACAGATTGTGTCGCCCTTTCCTTTGATGTCGAGAAATTAATATCAAATAAATTATTATCGCTTATTGCAAATACATCAGATTTGTAATCGGACGATAAATAGTCTATTCTCCATGCAGAGAAATTCTTATTGTCTTTACCACCAGTATCTGACATTATGTCGAGTGATTCATTTAATATCAAAATAGCTTGATTTGGTTCATTCGGTGCCTTACTCATCGGAGAAAGTTGCTGTATGAGGGGAGCTGCGTAATCATATACTGAAAGATTTCGAAT
>JAATVR010000646.1 GCA_014523665.1 Nitrososphaerales archaeon TH526 | reverse complement strand
TGCTACTTTGTCACCCCTTTGGTTGCATTTAGGATTAATTCTGCGATCTCATCTGGGTGTGTTACAAGTGACGCATGGCTAGAGTTAAGGGATATAGTTGTAGCATTCATTCGTTTTGCGAAATTGCGTTGTACATCAGGAGGGATAATATGGTCACCCTCAGACACCTCAAACCATGTGGGAAGTTGCTTCCAAGCAGGAGGGCCAGAGGGTTCAGTAGCAAGTGATTGATGAGCTGGCTTTTGCACAACGGCCAAGGTTTCAGCTTCAGTCGCATTTGCATCCTGAATAAACGCTTCGTGGAACATCTCTGGGTTTAGGTACAGAAATCCTCCGCTATCGGGAACCAATAATCCTGGAGGTAATGTTGAAAAATCAACGTAATTCGCGGTAGATTCACCCTCATCAGGAGCAAAGGCTGAAACGTAGACAAGCCCTGTAACGTTTTGATTATTATATGCAGCATTGGTGATCTCGAATCCACCGAATGAGTGTCCTACAAGTATCGTTGGTCCGCCAACTAAGTCAATTGCACGCTTTACAGTAGCGACATCATCTGCCAGCGAATGGAGAGGAAGTTGCACTGCAATGACTTTGTGTCCTGCTTTTTCCAAGATGGGAATTACTTTACTCCATGAAGATCCATCAGCCCATAAACCATGGACTAGAACGATATTCGTAGCGTTTGTTGCCATATCCTGTACTCCTTGAGGTTGCATTAATGTTTTATTCTCTGGTGTAGCGGAGCCGGAAGATGCCAGTGACATAAAGCCCAGAAGTAGAATTATACTCAGACACAATAAACCAAAAAGTTTCATATTTTTCATTTATATGATATCAATGACAGCATCTAGTATATATTGTTAGTATTTATAGTGTATATAGTATATATAGTCAGTACGGCTAGTGAATACGTATATTACGTATATTACGAAAGAGTAATTCTGAGATCTTGAGTAGTGCGGCATAAAACATCAGTTAGGAGTATAATAATGTGCGTTCAGCCTTCCAGTACGAGCTGGTCAGCTAGTAGACAATAGACTTATCTTACTCATGAGGAGCTGCTAATGACAAAGTCATATGAGATAACGACCATGGAAGCACATCAAAATGCTAACAACATTAACGAAAGCCGCAATAGCCAGAGACCAATTTTACTCTCTATGAGTAAAAGCCTATACAGCGAACTTGAACAGAACGCTCGAGCTCTTCTAAATGACCTGAAGGAACAAGGAGGACCACCAATTTACACTTTGTCACCAGCAAAGGCTCGTGAAGTATTATCTACCCTTCAGGCGAGTGTTCCTGTCCAGAGACTTCCCGCTGATATAGAGAATCGTACTGTTCCAGATGGTCCAGACAGGAAAGATGTATCTATTACTATAGTTCGACCTTCAAACAGCGGCAATGAAATTCTTCCCGTTGTTATACACATCCATGGAGGGTGCGATTGAGCAAGCTTCTCAAATACTGAAATTAGTTTTATAAACATAAAAAATAACTTGCTGACTCGAAACAATCTTAAAATAATATTGTAAAACATGAAAGAGTGTTTGTATCATAGTAAGAGGCATGATGACAAGATGCAACTACTCTCAGAGCTAATTGACAAACTAAATGAGGCATTATCTACTGAAAATGCGTCAGTAGATAGAATAATATCAAGAATGGATCAGACCCCAATACAAGAAGTAAAACAAAGACTAAAACAGCACTTGAAAGAAACAATTATTCAAAAAAGTAGGCTTAGAAGAATAATTATACGATTAGGAGGAAAGCCAACGGATGTTAAGGCAGATTTATCACAATCCTTCGTATCTACCACGATGCCGGATGGAAAAAAACTTACAATGAAAATCAAAAACAGAAGATAAAGGCATAGAAGACTCAAAAACAGAAGGATTAACGAATAGTACGTTTCTTTTTAGAGGACATTAACCTGGTTATACTCCACTTCAATCTGTAAGCCTCATCTAATCTGACAGTAACGACTACTACTAACTGGTTAGGGCATTCCTTCCCCTCAGCCTACCAATGCAGTATTGGTGCTGCTTTAACCATGCAATGTCAGCTGCATCCATTACAAGCAATGTCAGCTGCATCCGCGCGCGTGGCGGGGCAGCTCGGCCCACAGGATTTCCAGAAGGTTTTCGCTGCCGGATCCCGGTTCAATCGACCGGACGCGGTCGCCTTGGTGCGTGCGAACCGGGAGGTCCTTCGTGTCGATCGCGATCACGAGCCCCGATCCCCGTAGACTGGGTCGTGGAAATTTTAAACGAAAGAGACAGAGAAATATTACCATCTCGCTTTATGAAGTCACCATGCGAAATGGACCAGGATGCTATTCGGAATAATACATCAAATGAGTTTCGGACGGAAGAACTATGGACTGAACTCGGCGGTTACAATATTGAACGAGTGTACCCTATAGTAGAGGATTATTTTCTAAACCTCTATCACTATATTGTAAAGCATCCAAATGGCAGAATCAGCCTCACAAATGCTGGTAGAAAAAGCTGCGATCAGCAATTTGTATTGCCCCATGTCCTCAAGCCGTCTGCTTTGCGCTTACTACCTGACCTAAATTCTCTTTTCAAGATTCTTGATTTATAGCTTTTATGCATAATTCAATCATTGCAAGATTCGGACAAATTTTTTATCGTATCCCGACGGATCCGCTGCGTCTTACATCGTAGGAAGTACTAAAATAAAGTTAGAATATCAACAGTGAAATGAATACAAATTAGTTAAAACGTCTTATTCTGCAATTATAATTATTGTTAAAACACAACTCAAGTCTTGGGAGTGACATGAAGTAATCCTTTATTTTGTAAAAAATAGGGGATTCTTGGTCTGTGGCCTTTGCCCGTTCAGGCTAATTACTACCTGATGCTATTACTACTACTACTACTACTACTACCTCGGCCGTTATCATCATTGTGGTTGTCATGATGTCTCTTCTTATCATCGTGGTCGTCGTCACCGTCGGAAGCTGCAGCTGCCTCATGAAAATGCTTAGCAAATTAGAAATTTTAAGCCCAAATGATGTAGATATTGTTTCTCGGATCCACGATTATACAAGCAGATCTATCCACATAGGAACATCCTTTGATAGAGTAGTTGCGTGGTATTTATCATTTTATCTAACGGATATGAAGTTTGAATCTACAAAAATTGAGTCA
>JAATVR010000069.1 GCA_014523665.1 Nitrososphaerales archaeon TH526 | reverse complement strand
ATTCTTTGAGTGTTTTCACAATTAACAATAGGGATATCCTCGTAGGAAGAAGAGATGACAGGCTATTCGCTTGCAGCAATTCATGTCCCCACCGAGGGGCCTCCTTATCGAAGGGACATTTTAATGGTAATAACATAGTGTGCTATATGCACGGATATGAGTATAATATATTCACAGGTGCATTAGAAAACATGAAATCTTGGAAAAAGGAAGATAGCTGGATGGAGCAGAGTCCTAATTGGCGAAATTCAGGGGACTTGAGATTGTATAAGATTGATGAACACGACAACGGGGTTTTCGTCGATTCTGTCCAAGGCGAGGAGCCAGTTTAACGATTCTAAGATAGGTCGAAATAGAAAATGTGCCAACTAGTGGAATGTAATGATTACGCTGCCTAGTCTTTTCAGAATTTATTGGTATTTCAACGCTTAAACACATAAGCACATTTGATGCTGGCCTGAGTCAAAAAAATTGTCCAATAGAATCAGGGCAAAGATTGACAGAATGCCTCTCAGTTAAAAAATAAAGCTGTTGCGAAACGCACTTAATCATAGCTGGTATAGCAATTAGAAATCGTGGTCAAGCAATTACACTGCTACCAACCATGAGATAGAACAGGTATCTGTGCAAATAGATTCTTACATCATGTCCTCTTGGTGGCTGTATGAAAGTACACCTTTAACCACTGGAGCATGTCATAGGTAGAACGAATTCGTGACGACTTGTCACACCGAAACGTAAAGTAATTTGAAAGAGGTATTAATGGCAGAGTTTTGGATTGGACAAACAACTAACTAGAAATGCAGATACCTAGATCAGAGACCATTCTGTTAGGTCGTTACTTCTGAAGGGGAACATAGTATGATATGATAGTATGATATGATACGTACGACAGATAACAAAAATCAATTAATTTGAGTTCAGTACTATCTGGCCAACTAAAAATATTGTCTAGTTCTGCGATAACACAAGGTCCCTCGGATAGTGTATCAAATAGAATCGAAATAGCGTTGTGTAAAATAGCCAAGTTAAGTATTTTATTTTATCTGGTGTAATTCAACTACTATGTCAGAGAAGCAAACATTTTATTTATGCATATTCCCTACTCATTTTACTCGTTGAATCATGGTAATCAAAAGAATTTATGTTGCTGGCAAAAGTGGAGACTCTTGGTATCAGCTTCCGCCTTCTACGCGACAAAATTATAAGACCACTCTAGCAAAAAAGTATGGATCTAGATGTAATCCTAGCTATTGCGTCTCAGCTGTCCAAGGTGTGGACAATAAATATTCCAAGTTTGGATGTGGTAAATATTTTCCTATTGCTTTGCTTACAGTAGACCATATCATTCCTATATCTAAAGGGGGACCAGTTTTCGACATCGGAAATATGCAACTACTGTGCTGGGAATGCCATAGGAAGAAGACCACTGAAAATGACATGATAGTATGATCTCTAAAATCGAGCTAAACCGCCGCTCTGATTTGTTTAGTTTTGGTTGCTTAATAATTTGAATACTATTAGAATTTTACCCTGCTGTTTTACAAATCTCCTATCCAATATTCAGTCCTGAAACATTCAATAGGATTTAATTTAAATAATCGTAGAAATCTTAGTACGATCTTGCTTGGTCATTGACACGCAAAGCATGAAAGGTGGGGTGGCAGAGCGGCTATGCGTTCGCCTGCAGAATTGAATGTAGCGAGCGAATCTATAAGGGTTCGAATCCCTTCCCCACCTCTGGTTCAAATTCCTGGTAATATGACGAACATGGAAGGAGACTAAAAGATCTAGTTCACCCTTATAAAGAATGAAGATTAATTAACTAAAATCGACAATCGAGCCCAATGGTATTAGTATTAATAAATCTAAACAAATGGAGCACGATTGATTACTCACATGATCGAGAGTGTTTTTCAGAATATTTGCATATCAAAGATATGAGTCAGTGTATCGAGCACCATCAATAGGTCTAGATGCACCGTCCATGTTGCTATTGCGTCTTGAACGTTTATGCTAGGTAAACGCCATTGGGCCAGTTAGGCGCTCGTAAAGTATAGATATCTCAATAAATGGATCATGTGTA
The DNA here is from genome assembly GCA_014523665.1 of Nitrososphaerales archaeon TH526. Classification (GTDB taxonomy): domain Archaea; phylum Thermoproteota; class Nitrososphaeria; order Nitrososphaerales; family Nitrososphaeraceae; genus TH5896. The sequence continues at coordinate 8,315 of JAATVR010000069.1, read as the reverse complement.
TCTCTGATGAACGAGGAGGATGCCTCAATGGCAATAGGTAGGCCGCGAACTGATCTCGATGACCCAATAAGTAGTCTATTAGTTGTAATAAATAAGTTAGTAGACATTGAAAGTAGAACGGATTATCAAGGTAATGCAATAGAAGAGATCCAGGATAACCTGCGGGGTATTATAGGCCAGTTAGAAAGATCAAAAAAATAAGATATTTTGCATTCTATTACACCATAATTGATTTTCCATTTACAATCTAAAATAACCTGATCTGTTTAGGGCCTTATTAACGAAAGAATTATCACGTCCATACCGATCCAGATATCTAGGGAAATGCGTAAAATTACAATACAAGCTACCAGTGGAATTGCGACCATCCTGGAGGAAAAATTAAGAAACAAGTATGAAGTGAGGGTAGAAGTGATCTCTGATAATCCTAAGGCGATTTGCCAAATTATGGGGAGGAAAAATAGAAAGTGGATTACAATCTGCAGCTTTGCCTCAGACGAAAACATCAGGGACATTATTACGATGTTTGAAGTTAATTTTCAATTAAGAAGGTGAATACTAATGAAGAGGGAAACTTTTGGTTTCAGAATTCAATTCCAATTCTCCTGTTATTTCCAAATTGGAAGTATGGACCATTTTGAGGATCTGCAGATTATATCGTGAATTCTTTATTTCTAGCTGTACCTATTTAAGGTAGGTGGCTTTAAGATGCCGGAGAGTAGAAGGATGCAAATAGATGCCCATGACTATAGGTGTATTCCAAATGGATGATAGATGGGACGAAGACAAATTTCAGGAAGATGGTCTTCGAGGTAAAGTAATAAGAAATTATATAAAAATTGCAAAGGTCGGTCTAATAATAGGTATTGTAGTTGTAGCTCTGGTTGTATTGTCGGTGTTCATTCCAAGAGTAGGAGTAAGCATCGAAATAGTAGAACGTGGAGGATTGATTGGTTCAATTACGGCAAAAATCAGTAACAATAACTTCGATTCACTGAACAATGTAGTGGTTCAGTTTGGAGAGAACGGAGTTCCCCAGAACCTGGGAAATATTGGGCCTTTTGCATCTGTGTTTTCTTCTCCAAATCCAAGTGAACTAGAATTTGACCGAATCATTCTAACAGCAAACGATGGAGATGTTCGAGTGGTGAAGTATAGGAACCAATAACTGGCAAGACTACAATTAATTGCATTTCAATATCAGAGCGGTTTCAACTGTTGATTTCGCTTAGTTATTGATGACGGCATCATCAGCATAGGGCTAGCCATTCGAACGTGTGAATAGGAGTCTAAAAGCCTGATGGCCTGCGCATTTCACTCAATATTTTATCGACTCCCTATTTCTGTTCTTGGGAGAAGATATTCGATGTGGAGAGATCATGTAATGCGGCCACAAATTATCTCATTGTAATGGATTGTTAGAATGTCCTACCACGCTATCGTCTTTCATCAGAATGCAACAAGCACAATTTTCATTAAGGCAAGTGCTCGATACTTTATGCTTACAAATAGCGCAAATGCACTCCTCATTCGATCCTGCCTGAACTTGTTTATTTGGCAAACCGCCATTTTGGAGAAAATTCTTTGATTCCTTCAACCTTGCGCTTAGGTAAAGCCAGGCTGTAAATAGAGAAATTCCTATAATTATAATCACAAGGCTAATCAGAGCTGCTCTTAAAGCAAATAATATTACTCCTAATAGGATCATCGTAATTCCAATGGCGAACACCCAATTGTAAGAAAGCGGTCGGTCTCCATGCGGCGCGATTGAACGATCAGATTTTGTAGGATTTGTAGAATTCATACCTCAATAATTCACCATTGAACAGTTATCCCATCCGAATTACCGTCAGTATCATTCGGTAGACTAAATTTTCCTTCTTCAGCCACTCCTTTTTTCCCATATAGAAGTCTCGAGCATTTTCTCATACTAGAATTCGAGCCTTGATCCAACCAAGGACTTGCAGGTACCAAAACCGTAGAATTGGACTCGTTATTGGAACCAATCACAGCTTCTTCACTAAAATTGAACATCACTTGTTCGTCATCACTATCAATTCCCCTGGCTGGTGGCAAGTTGATATTCGTATGACGTAGTAAGTCGAGCGCGATCATTTTTGAGTTGTTCGATTCAGAATACTCTGCTCTCATTATTAGAGTTATTGGTAATCTAGACTTTCGTCTCCAGCATTTGATTCCTAATCCATGCACTAATATCCAATTGTGGTCTCCAAAATCCGATTTCACCAAGACTTATTCCTCACACTCCATGCCATATTTCACGGTTGACCAAAACATTTTGCTTCACATTAATGCCAATTATGCAGGCTACCCCTATCTGTCCAACAGATCCTCATCGGATCGTGTTATGATCAAGAATTTGCTAACTATAATTTGCAATTGTTGAAACCTGTCAAGATAGCGATATAGAACGGTTCTACAGAGTTAATCCCTAACTATTTCAATAATTGCACAAGAATACTACGGAGGCTGGATTAATCAAATAGTAGAATATCTTGCTTTTGTGGCCGTATCTAATATTGGCTAATCGAATCCATAGATTTCTTAATATTTGATCCCTCATGCTTTTTTTGCATGCCATGAGGCAAATTGAAGTATCTATGTAGGTATTAGATCTGAGTATACGAATGTTCATAAGATGCGTCCAATCACAGATACAGATACGCTTTTAATCTCGTTTTCGCCGAGGTAACGATTTCCAGATAGTTATTTATCCAATTACGATTATCTAGGTCATAAGACGATATGAGCAAAGTGTGTCGAATAGCAGTCGTGCAAATGAAGTCAGACACGGACAAGAACAGGAACTTGGCACAATCAAGAGATTACATCAAAGAAGCTCATTATAAAAAGGCACACTTCATATGCTTTCCTGAATTTCAGATGGGATTTTCCCCATCAGAGCAAAAACCCATTGAATTGAGCGGGATTTCTGAAACCGTAAATACCGGTAATTTTGTAAAGTCATTAAGCCGATACGCAAAAGATAATGGAGTTGATATCATAGGCACGATCTACGAAAAGGCTAGAGCCAAGAGCAAAGTCTTTGATTCTGCGGTTGCAATAAGAAAGGATGGAGTTATTGCGGCTCGTTACAGAAAGATTCATCTGTACAACGCGCTGGGCTTTAGAGAATCGGATAAATTTCTGGCCGGGAATGCGATTGTGAAGCCTTTTCGATTTGCATCTGCAAAAATAGGTCTCATGATCTGCTACGACATTCGGTTTCCTGAAATGTCTAGAATACTGAGCGTGCAGGGTGCAGAGTTACTTGTGATTCCTTCGGCATGGGTACATGGGATAATGAAAGAAGAACACTGGCAGACCTTCTTAAAAGCTAGAGCGGTTGAGAATGGCATTTATGTAATTGCCCCTGATCAGATAGGAAACATATATACTGGTAGAAGTATGGTGGTGGATCCTTTTGGAACTGTCTTGTTAGATATGGGTAATAAAGAAGGGATGGAGGTAGTAGAATTAGATAAATCGGAAATTGAGAAAATAAGAGGAAAGCTACCACTTTTAAGGAACAGAAGAACTGATGTCTACAAGAAAAACCTTTCTGCATTTACCGGCCACTAGACTTCACAATTTTCATTTTTATTAGTATAACGGGACTTAAGAGTCAGGATTGTTTCAAAGATATACTTCCAATTGTTGACTGATATTATCCTGAATGCGGCCAATTAGCGTCTCATCGAATTCTATTGGTTGTCGTCAGAAGCAATGGAATAGATCGACAAAAGAAGCTAATCCTTCCTGTTAGGAACATCCAGCACCATTCCCGTCGACGTTAATTTTGATTCAACTCTCTGCTGTTAACACTTTATTGAATTGACCTGCCGAGTATGTGTAATAATGTCGGAATTGGGAACGAAATTTTCATCTAAACGTGAAGACGCATTTTACAAAAAGATCGCAGTTACCAAAGAAAGGAAAGACATTTGTTAAGGATATCAGATCTGTTCCAGCGACAGAAAATGGTGCTATCTTAAATTTGAGATCTCTGTCCAGAGTAACGAAAAATAATTCAGATCTTTTGACCCCTATGCTAATCGCGAGTGGAAACTAGAACCAATCAGATCAATCCTCTTAATAATAAGTATGGTACTTGAATAGACATACTCCACTGTTGGGAAGACTCGTAACGAGAAGCTATCTATCCTAAATCTCTTTCCTGATCAAGGATCTGTTTCTGCTCTCTTATCTGCTGTGCAATAGGATTAGGAAAATATGTCTGTATAAAGAACGCCGCTGTGACTACAAGTGTCAGCATGGTTAACGCAATAATTGCGGCGACACTATTGCTTGAAAGCATCATTCTCAATATTCACTTTACTGAAATATATGTCTGACCTTCCATTCTGTTCTAAAAGGGAGTAGATTGCTGACTTGAACTGAAATATTTGGTTAGTTAATTTAAGATAGGTTCCCTTCCACTAATTCTTTCTGAAACGTTACACTCGCGCCACAATTGGCTAGTCTAAATGCAAAAAGGCTATGGGAATACCTGCTCACCGCTGTGCCTATCAATAATTCTGATAGCCTTTGTAGGACAAGTTTCTGCTGCAGATAATATATCTTCAAATGGGGCGCCGTCTTCAGATTCAATTCTAACCTTTGGATTTATAATCTTGTTCTTTTCCAACACAAACACTTTGGGAGCTAATACTTCGCAGCTCCCAAACGCCATACATAATGTGGGTTCTACTGATATACTGAACCGCGCAGGTGGCTTGGAGCCCTCTTCGCCACCCATTGATGCACTTATGATCACAGATGGATCTTTGCTGAATCTTGTGCTCTGTTTATCCCCAAATCTCTCGTGCATCCATTCATTTTCAGTAGTGTTATGATTTTCTTTCTGATTGGGATAAACTGTAGTCTCGTGGGGATATCCAGGCTTTGCGGTTGGATTTTTGAAGCCATAGTACGGCTGCTGACTTTTCTTAGATACCTTAGTCTCAGTAGAGAAACCGCTATTATGTATAGGCCTTGTTGCGTCATACTGTTTCCTCTTGTCTTTATCTGAAAGAATTTCAAAGGCGGCGTTTATCTTTTTGATCATATCTCCTGAGTGACTTGCTGTGTTCCTGTCAGGATGGTGTTTTTTGGCCAGCCGGCGGTACGCTTTTCTGATGTCGTGATAGCTAGAATCCTCGGAAACTCCCAGTGTTTTGTAGTATCCTAAGTAGTCCAATTAAGTTGATTACTCATCTATGGTTCCTCTGTCCTTTATATCCTGAGCTGCTCATTTTACCTCCATTTTGGTTATTGTGATTAGGGTGAACGATTTCAACCGAGACTCCGATTCATAATTTGGTTTTGATTGAGACGATAGTTTAGTAATATCTAAGCTTCAAGAGATTCAATATAAAAAAAGAAAGCCGACTATGAGGAATATCTCCAGCCAAAAGTAGTCCGTCAAGATAACATATCCAGATTTCTGTCCAACAACAAAAAGGGTTGCTTATGTGATTTATGACTAAAAATTAAGGTAAGATAGTCGATTCGCTACGCAATCATCCAAAACGTTAACTCATCTGATTTATGATTCTACTAATGATCTTACTATTCCTGTCCGCATAAACCGGTGATTCGATGTCTATCCAATCTGTGTTGGAGTCCAGACTGTAAGAATAAAGATTAGTACCTGTCGAGGGCAGGTGCGCCAAGATATCATGCGACAGATTAAAGCTATTACTCTGTTTGTTCCGAGCAATAGATCCTTGCTGTTGATGCAGATATTCAAATACCTTATTATTAAAGAGATAAATCCCAAGTGCTTCAGGGGATTCCAGCTCAACAATTGGCTTTTCAATAAATTTCTCTATCTTGTTGCAATTAGCTGCGACAGTAACTCTTCCAGTCTCTTCGTATCTATGCCTTCTTGTTACCAGAATCCCTATGACTTCTTCGCCGCTCTCTAGGTTCACATTTAACGCATGAAAACGACTGACTAGATCAATCAAATTCAACGCACATAGATTATCTGCAAACCAAACAAGAAACGGTTCGCTCCCATTTTTTATCGATTCCTCAGCTCTCAAGACTGCTCCACCAGTCCCACTCTTGTTGTCCTCAATGAATGAGATCTTTTTGAGAATTACGCTCTCTTTCCCTTCGAAATAGTTAATGATTTGGTTTCCAAAAAAATCAAATTCACATACGATAAGAATTTCGTCTATAATCTTGAACCGGGCAAGGTATCGTATAACGTGATCTATAACAGGTCTTCCCTCTATAGGAATCATTGATTTAGGAACGAAATCACTAAATGGCCTTGCCCTTGTACCTCTACCGCCCGCAAGCAGTACTACTTTCATGATACATCCTGAATTATCTGATGACGGACTTTATCAATTTTCTTGATAATATAGCACGCACTCGCATCCAACATGCCTACAGATTAATTGATTATTATCCAGAGCTACATCGTGTCCTGCAAGTGTGACACTAGATGTCAGGCGTCAATGAAAAGCAGCAACCATGCAACACGGATTAGGTGTTTTCCTATTCATTTCATTCTAATTATCGCTATTATTAAAAGTGGTCCAGGATATATTGGGCGCAATTTTACGTTAAAGTATGAACAAAGAAATTGTGAAGCTCATTTTAGGTGAACTCTAGCTTAGCTTCCTGCACAAGAAACTCTCCGTATTTGAAGTGATGAATTCAGAAGCTTCTAAATAGGAAATATCAAGAGCTTCACCCACGGATTTAGCCACTGTTACCAGGAATGATGTTGGCAACGCAGGTAACCCTGTGAAGCATCGAGGGTACCGAACTGGTCCATCTGTCTCGATAAGAATTCTGTTTCTTTCAGTATTCTTTAGAAGTACACGTTTGTCTTCAGAAAACACTAAAGGTGGACCATATGACACATAAGCACCCATATCCATTAGAACTCGCAATTGCTTCTTATTACCTGCGAACCAATGGAATAGCAGATTCCTTAAATCGTAAGACTTTATTATGTCTAGAATATCATTAAGAGATTTTCTAGAATGAATAGATACTGGTTTGCTCGACTTTTCTGCAAGGTTCAACATAGCTTGGAATACTTGTCTTTGCTTTTGAGATGAATTCCCTTTAGTTAGAGTATAGGTCGGATCGAGTCCGATTTCTCCTATTCCTCCGATCGAATTGGAATTCTCGGAATAGATCTCTATGAACTTTTCGATATCAGCTTCATGAGCAAATTGCGGATGAATTCCAATGAATTGAGTTACTATGTCATTGTAAGATTGACCAAAGGATTTAATTCCATTGATGGTAGTCGTGATATCAACTGTAACCGAACATACATGCATCTTCATGGTTCTTATGCTCAGTAGGATCTCTTTCAAATATGGAGAGAACTCAGGGTCTGTTAGATGGACGTGCGCGTCACATAACGAAGGGATAGATTTCACCCTTTGCATTGTGGCAATTCCTTTCTTATCAAGTTTGACATTTTAATCTCCTGAGCTTTCTAACTCTCGAGGGGTGCGATGAGGGTCTGCATGATAGAATTTGCCAAAAAAAAGATCTGGGCTGTAGTCACCTGCGCGTTTCTCTTGGCAGGTAGTTCATTATCTAACGTTAGCTGATCTGTTGAAAAAAACAGAACAAGACTTTCACAGGCCTGCTTCACATTCTAAGTACGTTTCTAGTAGCCAGACGAATGTCCTCAGGTTTTATTGTTTTTCTACCGGCATGTAGCGACAACTCAACTGCACTCTTTGCAATTTTTTCGGCTACTTGTTCTAAAACCATTCGTAGTTCGTTTGCAGCATCGTCGCTAACTCTCTCTGCACCTGATTTTCTAATAATACGTTGCATTACTGCTAGGCCTAGTTCAGGTCCAGAGGAGACCATGTTTATGCATTAAATCCAAGACTAAAAGTATATTTTCAGCGCAGTCAAATAGTTTACATCATTTTGTGTCCCTTTACTAGCCAAAATGGATACTCAATTAGGATGCTTATTGGATCACCTTATTCGATGAGTTAATTGTCTTGACCAGGGAATCACTTATAGCATCACCTACGCACGTTGATATTTTGATGTTGATACCAGATTTGAAAATTATTGCCAATTACCATAATGACTCATCAAATAGCTAATTGAAAAATTTTCGAACCCAAGAAGAATACTCGACGGCAAATTCGATCCAGACCCGTGAAATTCATCTCAAGTATGTCATAACAAAAGGGGTGTCGATCTCTGATATGTCACCCATTTATGGCATGAGATACTAGATATTTAAAGAAGGTATGGTATTCGAAGAATGATATAAGGAGCCAATCAGA
>JAATVR010000068.1 GCA_014523665.1 Nitrososphaerales archaeon TH526 | reverse complement strand
TGCCAAAGAGAGTTATCGTAAGTGACCGGCTTGTTAGCCAAACAATGGTGCCCAGATCCGAATCTTCACGAAAAGGCGAAAATGGGATTATGCTTGTGGTTGGGGCAAGTAACATATACCATGGTGCTCCGTTACTGAGTTCGATGGCCGGTCTCAGATCAGGGGTCGACCTTGTTTATACGGGGGTTCCACAACGAAACGTTTTAGCTCTAAGGTCATTCTCTCCGAACATTATTGTCCTTCCCTTCTCACATGATTCATTGGATATTACTTCCGTTAGAGATCTTCTTCATGTCCTTCCAAAAAAACCAGATGCTGCTGCCATAGGAATGGGATTAAACATCGCCCGCAACAAGGCCTTGACTTATTTGATAAATGAGCTTAGAGGTATGCAAACCAAACTCCTCCTTGATGCCTCTGCGTTGATCCCAGATGTTTTAAAACATGTATCAGGAACCAACTCAATAATCACCCCTCATCTTGGAGAATTCACGCGCATGTTCTCGATGGAAAGCTCTATCCAGTCTTTAGTTCATACGAATGTAAGCCTCAAAAAATTAATATCGATTGTGGTTGAAATGGCAGAAAAATACGGCATTACGATAGTATTGAAGGGTGAATATAATGTAATAGCGAGCGGAATTGGCGGAAATGTATCAGTGATCAAACGTAGCACCCCTGCGATGACTGTGGGAGGGACTGGAGATGTTCTGTCAGGACTGGTAGCAGGTCTTCTCACCAAATTGGATCCTTTTCTTGCCTCTATCATGGGCGTTTACTTAAATGGCTTAGCCGCATTGCAAGCCTCCAAAACGCTAGGCTTGCATCTCCTCGCAACTGATCTTATCGATAATTTGCCTTACGTTATGAAGAAATTTGACAAGATAAAGTAGGCATGTCTCTTCATTTCCTTTGTTGTGAAATCTAGGACTTGTTAATCGCGCAAATTATGCCTATCACTTCTTTAATTTTCGGTAACACATGATACGTTAAATACGAATCTAATGCCTGATTAATTAATTTGACAGACCCTAACATTGCTTGCAAAATAAGCTTCGCTGAACTCGCAAGACGATTTCTATAACCTCAAAGCTGGTAACTAAGGATCTCTCCTAACTCAGGACTCGCATTCTTATTTTGAGCCCAATGAATAAATAAAGACTGTTGGTTTTCATGTAAGGCTAGTCAATTTTTATCTCAAAAATTGTGTATTTTTTTGCAGACTACATTGCTTTCTCAAATTCGGGATGTGATAAGCATCTTTTCCTCTAGAGATTTTTTCAAGTGAATTTGTCACAATTAGAAGATTCTGAAATATCCGAGTTCATTTGATACAGGTTTAACACGAATAGAATATATAATTGAAAAGGCTAGAGAACTTAGTTAAGGAACAAACAATGAGTAATCAGCGCATCTACGACCTTTACTTAAGATATAAAGAAGTTTTGTATTTCAACAAAAACCTTATAATTGCAGGTATCTCCTCCCTCTTGGTTGGCAGTCTAATTACCCAGCTGTACTCACAATCAGGCGGAAGTAATCTCGTAAATTCCTTTGTCTCAATTGCGACGGAGTACAGTGTATTCTTTCCAATATTCGGAGTACTTTTCTATATGGACAATAGGAACAGGTATCTCGATCCGGTTACGAAGAAGAGAGATTCCCATAAGTTAAGGAGCGACATAAAGAAACTTATAGCTACTTTTTCGGTTTCTGAAATAATTTATTCAACATCCAAAATTCTGATCCTTTACCAGCTTCTCCAGCTAGCTATAATATCTCCGTATCAGACAGCTATTCTAAGTACTATGCTGTCCTGGATGCTATCAGCCATCACTATTAACATCATGATAAGAATAGTAAAATTGGTTAGAACCAATTAGGCATTAGCGCGTATAGTCTTCGATGAAGGGTAGCGTACTCTATCCCTTGTCTTGTGGTTAGAGCTGTAGGCACTAATTTTCATTCCAGCTGAGCTTAGAAACCAGATTCGATCGGAGAGTTCGGTTTCATGATTTCTCGTAAGAGAGTAGTGGCATAAGAGCCCTTAGGTAGTTTGAAACTGACATGTAGAGAGCCTGAATGAATAAATTCCTTACACCAAAGAACCGATTGTCTGAATCCACCCTTGGCGCTAAGCTCTTGCATATCCCGAATATAGAAATCTTTTGGGGTCAGGCCTTCCTCTTTGAGTATTTCTTGTGAAGTGGATTCGAATCTTCCTTTTCCGGCTTGAAACGAATATCCTACAAGTCGTAACGCGGGAAGCACTTTAGAAGAGGTATCAACACTGGGGTTTAGTTTCCTGATCTTTCCAAGTACATCTTTACCTTCGATCTCAAAACACAAGTCACCATCCCTACATTTCGTTATGTCCTCACCGCAAGAAAGAGATTCACTTATACAAAGGTTGAATATATAGGCTTGATATGCCTGCACGTACAATCGTCGAATTCCGATGGGGATAGCTCTTATCGCACGAACATAGTCTCTCTTATTGAGTAACGATCGTACAATTTCTCTTTCAATATCCATACCCTTAGGCAATACACCCATGAGTTTGTTGTAGTTACCTGGGTCAGACAACTGTTCTCTGATCTCCCTGCTGTATGCAGTGTCATATTTGGTAGTCTCAGTCAGGAGCAATTCAGATGCTCGCCTAAAATTTCCCTTAAGTATTTCCCTTCCAACGGTATGGGTTACCATTCTTTCACTTCCAAACCTCTGAAGCCCGTAGAAATTAGCTATTTTATCTATTTCAGGCAAAAAATCGGTCAAATCTGCATGTTGAGTTTCGACTATTAGAATAGAAAATTGATTTCCCCAAAGATCTGATTTTGAAAGTAGGGTACCGCCGTATCCTATAAGACAGATTTCAGTGTGGTGGGTCTTGGTCCTTGTGGGTAGATTTCTTGCTATGTGAGTTGTGGTGGCGTATTGCATCGTGCTCGCCTTGGCATCTTTGATACCAAGGACTCTCAGTTCCAGCCTAAGTTGGTTACGTATTTCGATGATCGCATGGTTGGAATCGATATTATGCTTCTTTAGTATAAAAACAGGAAAGCGGTGGATAGAGTTTGAATTCTTTGCCACATTTTCAAGGTATTGTTCATTTAAGATCTCTCTCACTTGAAAATCCTCTGGATTTTGTTTGATCTTTCCACCTATACCACTAAACGTAGTACAATAGTGCTTAATACCAGCTTGCTGATCAATCAAAGGAACAGTCATTTCCAAAATACAGCATCCTCACTTAAGATAAGATATCTAAAGCCCTTAGCACTATTAATTGGGAAGAACTTTTGACAAATCACCTGACGGCAGACCAATTTGGTAACTATGATTTTTTAACATCCAATCTTACACATCTATAGTATATCGTTCCGTCAATTGTGACATCTTCTATCCTTATCGAGCGGAGGTTACCAATCCTACTAACCTTTCTATGCACAATAATGCCGGATAAATTGTTTATTACGTCTTGAAAGGACAGTTTGAGCATTAGATAATTAATATCTTCTTCTTTAATGCCTGTAGACTCTGCTATTTCTCTTACCGAGTACGCCTTATCGCTATTTCGACACAGGAAATCTACTACGATTCGGTTTAGGTCTTTATGCGCTTCGAATTCTGCTGCATCGATAGGCGGAGGAGTCATTAACTAGCTAAATAAATTGATACTTATATAACCGAATCTGTATAGGTGGATCCTCTCCAATCGTCTGTAGAAAATCTGTTGAATTTCTTTTTGAATTTCTTTTTGACTCTCGAGTAATAGGTCACTGTCCAAATAGGTTGCAAAAAAGGTCTACATATTGATTCTATCCAGCAACTCAACAACATCTTCAAGGGTAGGTGACTCTGCAGATTGATTTCGGACATAAAGTGAAGATGCGGCATTTGCGAACATTAACCTGTCTCTAGGATCGAGACCCGCAAGATATGCAATGACATCAGCTGCATCCCATACATCTCCCGCTCCAGTCAGGGTTCGGATCTCGCTTCTGATTGCTGGAACTATTTCACTGTCTTTCCCGTTTGACCAAGCCGATCCTAATTTGGTATGAATGTCAATACTTATTCCAATTTTCTCAGATATCTTTAACGCAGCGTCCTTGACCTCTTGTCTTGAGTATGAATCCCAAGGTAATAAAGTACTAAATCCCAATGATGATCCAAGTGTATTGCATTCGTTCTCATTGATACTAATTACATCTATCTTATCTGATAAGAGAGTAAGGATTTCGATAAATTCCTCCTTCCTGAGTTGAAAATCAGCTGGATCGACGAAATGCAGACCCTTTGGCGAGTTCTCAAATACGAATTTCATAAGTTCAGTTCCCTTTAGGTTGCTCGCCCAATTCGCAACGATGACTGCGTCTGCCCTATTCAATATTTTCATATGATTTTCTGTGCTTACTCTTGTTTTGCCAAAGTCTGCATTATCTCCAACGTCACTTAGCATAACATTCACTTTAGAATCACCCTCGGCATTTTCATAAAGTTCCATCGAGGTAGTTTTTCCTTGTATCCCCTCAGAAATCATAACTTCTACGTTTTCTCCGAATTCTTGAAATGTGGTTTCGATCACGGATCTCGCAATCTTATCTCCTACGGTGAAAAACGCTACTCTGCCTCCTAGCTTTGCAATACTATACGCAATGTTAGCAGCATTTCCACCCTTCCGATCGACCGTTGGAATTTCACGTATACTCCCTCCTCCTACGCGAGCCTTGTCCACAATCGACTGAAAAAACTCATTTTGTGATTGCAACATCAAGATTCTATCCAAAAAGAAATCAGGCATAGTAACTATCTGATTCATATACGAATAATAGTTCTTGATTGCTAAGGAAATGTTCATTATGCCCTTTTCCAATGATACTCCTCTTTCGAGAGAGGGTTATATTATTTGTCAACCGTTAATCAAAGGAACTAAGGTCTTTTTCATTTTTTAGTTACCATCAAACGTTAGATTATTGATTTCTTGGTATGTATACTCAAGCCAGCTGGATGGAAAGTGTCGTTTGAATTGGAGGAGATCCTGATGCAATCATAAACCATAAAGGACTGTACTAGTCTCGGGAGTTGTTCAATACCCTTTTTTCATTTGGAGAAGGAACAATTTTTAATTTTGCATCATCAAATTGCTTTGTTAGCTCCTTTCCATTGAAAATTCTATCCAAGCATATTGCTAGTGCTGCTATTTCAGAATGAGGCTGGTTACCTATTGCAACATTGTAGTCGGAAACCTCGTACAGCTCTCTGGGAACCTTAGAAGCACCCACTACGACGAGCAACTCATCACATTTACGTAGTTCATCTATGACTTCATCTATATTTAGCCCGTACATGGTCAGATGAACGATCTTTCCGCCTCCATTCTTCCAATGCTTAACTATTGATTTCCAATTCTCAAATATTTCTATGTCAAAGTACCGGCCTCCCCATCTCTGTATGATCTCCTCCATCGTTGATCTAATTGATTTATCCACTTCATTCATGAAAATTCGATCACAACCTAATGCCCTTGCGACCAGAGCTATGTGAGTAGTTACACGATCATCTCGGACAAATCTATGTCCTATTCTTAGAACCGATACCTTCAATCGAGATCTCCTAATTGGATTATTCATCTGCTACTATTATTCTTCATAAACTTTTCTCAACCACTTCGTAAGATTGAGATTTTATTCAGTGATTTGCCGCTGTTTTAAGCAACACAGTCATAACGCGAGTGTGACTTTTTCAGGCTGAGCTATACGCCGACCAGAGCCGATCAAGTAAGTGGTATAGGCCACTTTCCCTGTTTGTACAGACTGTAACAATTTCTGTCTCGCAGTAGGAGGAATGCATCCGATCCGAAGCTAACTACGAGTACCGATCGACCATTTAATTCAAGCTACACTGAGAATATGATAGGAATATATATGATCCATCTACGAACACTGTAACATGCCGTCGTAGCTCAGCCCGGGAGAGCACTCGACCAATTGATGTGGGGTGAAGCTGAAGACCGAGCTGTCGTGAGCTCAAATCTCACCGACGGCATTTTCGGTTGAGATTATCCCCACGCCAAAACGAAATGGTAAAAAATACCCAACTTATTAGAGTATTTGATGCTCCATCAGCTAATAAGAAGGCTCTTCTGTAATCACTTGGAATCATTTTCATTTCGAAAGTATAATGACTTTGACTTTCGGGAATACGATCAGTGTTCCAAATGCGGTAAAATTTTGAGATATCTGAAGGGGTTTGACGAAGATCTCCGTGGCTAGGTAAATAAACTATGGCAAAATCAAATTTACAAACTATTATTATCGTTTGGTGGGTTGGTGCGGCTCTTGCAGGTATTTCATTAGTCATCCCTTTTTATGACGTTTATCTCATCGTGGGGATAACAGGCTGGATGGTAATGCTGATAAGCACCTCTTTGATCATTTACAGAATAAAGAAGATCAAGAAAGAGGACAGAAGTAAAGAGCTACCTCAAAATGAGTAGCTAATGACTTTCCTTGCCTCCCTGCTCTTCTATGACTACTAGTGTTACGGTGGAGGTTATTCCTGGAATCTTTCTAATTTTATTGGTAATAGTGTGGTTCATTGCCTCTGTGTTGTCTGATTTTACTTTCACAAAAACATCATGAACACCATAGGTTCCTCTTACTTCTTTTACATCGGGCAAATTAGAGATTTCACTAATAATTCGCTCTTCCGATCCTAGTGTGCAGTTTACCAATATGTAAGCCGTAGGCATTTGGATTTCTTCTACATCCTTTCGTATTTTAGTGTTGTTGGCATGTGATTGCCTGCTTGATTGTGCCAAATTGCGCCAAACTCATGTGTAACCTCGAGTCATCTTGTCTGAGGCTACGGCCTATTAGCCAGATTCTGTATATTGCATAGGAGCTAATCCCTTTCCAATGGATTGATGTTACATGTTGTGGTAATTGTTCTACAAATCCCTTCCCACGTTTACTCTAAATCAACATTGTAAAGGAATTCATATAAGAACATAGGACTTATCACAACAGATGAATAAGAGGAAGATCATTTACATTTCTTCAGTCGTCGCAATAGCCGTGGTAGCTGGGGTTACATATTGGGGATTTACTTCTATCAACGAGAGTGATGAACGTCAACCCCCTGCGCCAGCTGTCCAAAGCCCTTCAAACACAGAAATACAATCCGGAGATCTGAATGACAACCCTATTATCATTTCAATTAAGAATATTACCGTTGAACCAGTAGATAGTTCACATTCCAATTTACAAATTACTTTTAACGCTCATAATCCCACTAAGGGAACTATTATCCTTGAGTCAATTCAATACAAAGTTCTAGTTAACAGCAGCGAAATTGCATCAGGCGAAATCGGTGAGAGATTGGAAGGCTTCCTTACGTCTCAGAATAACGTCTTTCCTGTAATAGCTTCTGGGGATGTGACCCTAAAAGATACTGATCTACTTGCCCGGAACAGCGAGAATTCAGATCTCTGGAATCAGTTGAGCATGAACCAGATAAAGTCTTATCAAGTGAATGGAACATACTCCTTTAGCCAGACGTCTACGCTTCAGGCTAGCGGAGGAGACCGATCTTTCACTATAGGTTTTCCTTGATCAAGCAGATTCATCTTTTGACTTACCAAATAGGCTTTCAATCGAGAAGCTGGTTTCCTTTCTTTCCATCATGTAACATCTCCCATAATACTTACAAGTCATGCAAGATTCAGAAGGCTCAACTATAGGCACTCTTTTTTCTTTAAGCAGCGTACTCAGGACCCTTGCTCTTCTGATTAATTCCTCAAACATTTTCGCACTTTTTGCTACTAAGAATTCTGACGTTTTGCCATCTCCTCGAACATAGATCAAAATTCCCTCTGCTTTGTCGAAGGCGTAAAGACACGCATTGATATACAGCAGATCTTGTGGTTTAGGTGAACTTGGCAAGGAATCTGTTATTTGCATTCTGACTACAAGCTCCTTTTCTAGAATTGTATCCGCTGTAAGTACGAGAGTCAAATTATCGGTCTTGTACTCCGATTCAACATTTTCGAATGAGTGTCTCATTCCATGTGTCAAAAGAAATTGGAATAATTCTACTGAATTTGAATTAATTGGGTCAACTCTCTCATAATATGAAAGTCTTGTACATTGAGACGCTTCGTCTGTGTAGATTCTGGTCGGGTCATTGTTTATTCTGGTTAACTTCTTGTGCCTTTCATTCAGGTAGGCTACTATTTGCTTTCTAACATCTCTGCCACCTAACATGTTATACAAGTATGTTGTAAGAGTATTTGAAACTATTATGAGTAAAATTTGGCCAAGTATACGATTTTTCCGCGGTTTGAACTAATTCGGTTAGGTTTAAATATTTGAATGCAGATAATATAGCTGTTTTTATATAAGATAATGAAAAGTTCAATAAATTGTCCTGTATGCAGCCGAAGCAATCAAAATATTGCAGATCCTGATTCTGGCGAGATTATTTGTGGCAATTGTGGTACAGTCATTTTAGAGAATGTCGAGGAAAATAGGGCTGAGTGGAGAGCCTTTAGTGTGGAAGAAGCTAATCATAGGAGCAGAACTGGAATGCCTACCTCATTGGCCAGGCATGATATGGGACTTGCTACCGTAATAGGTCGATCTGATAAAGATGCGAGTGGGAAAGGCTTAGACGCCGTAGTTAGATCTACTATGGATAGATTAAGGGCTTGGGATTTCAGAACACAAGCATATTCCCCTGCAGATAGGAATCTTCGGCATGCATTCAGTATTTTGGAGAGAATAAGAGATAAGCTTGGTTTATCGGAGGCAGCTATTGAAAAAACTGCATACATCTATAGAAAAGCCCAAGAAAAGGGATTGGTTCGAGGAAGAACTATACCATCAGTACTATCTGCAGCAGCCTACATAGCTTGTAGGGAAATGGGAATTTCAAGAACCCTTAGCGATATTTCAGATCTCACAAATATTAAGAGAAAAGAATTGGCAAGGACCACGCGGTTGCTCATCTTAGAACTGGATTTGAAGGTTCCTATGGTCGATCCTATAAAGTGCATCGTAAAGGTGGCCAATAAGACTAGACTGAGTGAACGAACAAAGCGTGAAGCAATGAGTATCATGCAGAATGTAACTAAGCACGGGATTTCGGCAGGAAAGGATCCAATGGGGCTGGCTGGATCGGTATTGTATTTGTCCTCGAAAAACGTAGGAGAAACCATCACTCAAATGGACATAGCAGAAGCTGCCGGCGTTACAGAGGTTACAATTCGAAATCGCTTCAAGGACCTGAAGAGTCGATTGGAATTGAATTAGGATTATTGATGTAGACTCAATTTCCTTCCCCCGTGATGTAGTATGATCACAATTTTGTTAGTTTGATTTTCTTGAACAAATACTGCCTATCCATGAATGAATTGTTTTATCTATTCGCGAGTCTGAAAAGTTTAGTCTTTTCTGGTGTCCAAAGACTTTTTTTCTTCCGTTAGAATTAAGTGATTTTCTGACAAAAGAGCCAAGCCCAAAGAAGAGTACGGATCGCTAAAGTAATCTCAATAAAAGTTAGTAGGTGCGAAGTGCGGGATTTGAACCCGCGATCCCGAGCTTGGGAAGCTCGTACCTTAACCAGTCTGGGCTAACTTCGCAGTAATTTAATTAGCTCAGGTAAGACAATATAACTGTGATTGGCCTCTAAAGATTTTCTTCTTATAAAGTCTTTGTACCCAATTAGGTGACCGAACTACACTAGGCTTTCAAGCCCATGCTATCATTAGGTTAAACGTTACAATACAACTCAATGTATTCGATCCAAGATGATGTAGAAAATTTCAAAAGAAAGTCTCATATTTTTCAGATCAAATTTGACCGAAAAATATGACCTGAACCGGAATTGATGGGGATTCAAGTCCATCCAATTATCTACTCGATCTCCCTATTTCTAAATCTCCACAAACAGTGTATCGTCTTCAATTAGAATTCTATAAGATCCAATCGATTCCAGAAATTCATGAAACGAATTTAACTGCCCAGTTGACAAGTCCCATTTAGCTCCATGCAATGGGCAGGTGAGTTCCTTATCGTGTAATTCGCCTTCATGCAATTCTGCACCTTCATGCGTGCAAATATTCCCCGTCGCGAAATATCTTCCACGGATATTTGCAATCAGGATTTGCCTACCTCCGACAATAACATTGGTAAACTCTCCTTCTTGTATGTCCGATCTTTTGCCGACTAGAACTTTAGCCACACATTTTCAATTCCCATAGCTTTATTTATTTTCTGGTGAGGCAATGTTACTCTAGCGATGTGAATTTTTGAGTTTTCTAATTCAGCTTGCAGTCAGAAAACGTCAACTAGTTATTGATATCTCTTAATAGAGGTGGTTCGGAAGCGTAGGTGAAAATTGACAGATCTTCACCAGGATGAAAATCATGCAGGTCATTAGTAAGCATAATATTGTTCTTGAACATATCATCGTCTCGATATTCCACTAGGCTATTCAATCGTGATCATTGGTGGTGATTTATCTATTCCTTCAATTGCGTAATGATCGGGTCCCAATCGAAATGTTGGAACGAAACCGGGTCTTTAAGAGGATACTTCACCCATCCTTTCACGATCATGAACTTAAAGCCCTTCGTACCTTTGCTTTCAGTAAACTTTAGTTTGAGCAAGGTTCCCCATCTCTTCTTTTCCTGCCAAATTTTGAGTATTCTGTTGAAGGGAATTTCTATGTTTTTATCGCTTTCTTCCAAATCGTTCTGAAGGTCTATTTCATTATACCGCTCTATGGGCAATAAAACAGACTCTCCTTCTTTAAACCGCCTGAGCTGCCTCAGTGAGTATTCCTCATGCACATTGTACTTCATTTTCGTCTTCACTATGAATGCGATGCGCGTATTCGTTATCACTAGCATT
>JAATVR010000067.1 GCA_014523665.1 Nitrososphaerales archaeon TH526 | reverse complement strand
TGATCTGCTATGCCCAGAATTCCGGTGACTCCTTCATGGTCTTCTGTTCGTGAGAGGCCAAATTTGTCCGTCAAAATCTTGATTGTCACATCGTATTGATCAGCTTGTTTTAGTTTTTCCAAGTCTAGTCTAGCTGTACCTTTGATGACAAAAGAATACTCTCCATCACAAAAATAGGAGGGCACAGACGGGAACCAGGAGGATCTCGAAACCACTTTTCCCTGATTGTTTGCTTCTGGAATAGCTGGTTGCGGAGTCGTGTAGATTGATCCAAGTAATGATGTTTGGTTTGTCATCAGAAGTGGTTCTTGCCAATGTTCCCTCTCCTGTGTTTGTGATTGTCGCTGCTGGGCCTCGGTCTGGATTCTTTTACTATCTGTAAGTTGTTGTGATTCTTGCACCCGACTAGGGGAATCAAGTATATGTTGTGATGTTGTGCTAATGTTCGTTTCTGTGTCTTTGATATTGTCGGTATCGTCCAGTAATACCTGTCCCATTATGTTCACCGTCCTGTCGAAGACAACATGCCTGTATTCCTCAAATGGATCGAACTTTAAAAATGAGGGAAAGGTAACCGTATTGAAGTTTGTTGAGTATAGATTATCAAGCTTCGCAGCCACTGCTGGCTCAACAGCATTGGGAGCATAGACTATAATCATGTTGAAGACTAATATAGAAAGGACTAAAAAAGAAGTAAAATGACCGATAATTTCATGCAAGTGAATTTGCAACATATTTGATGTATTGATTTCTTCACGGATGCTTGGTATTTCTCAATTGTGTAATTAGGTCACTTAAAATATTGACTGTTAAATCTATGGTTATTAGAAGGGATCCGGCGAGGTTCTACTATGATTATATCAGTAATAAAATTGTCGCTATAGACATTTCTTGACTTCTATCTGTAAATACGAACGTTAACGCTAATTTAGGTTTCATGTTCGTTTGAAAGCAATTCAGGGACATTAAACGAAGTTATATGGCCATATGAAAAATGACAGATTCTTGAACTGGGTTAATAAACCTTATAAATAGTGACTATTAGATGCTACTTAAAGTGTAATTGAGAAGTTTTGTTATATACTGCGGCTTGGGATAGTGTTATGGGATGTTATTGTGGCCTCACAGGTCGGTGTTTATTTGGTCGTTGCGACTTGCTTGTTCCCAGCATCAGTGTTTGTAGGTAGGATTCCGACCCCTGCTCAGACTTTTTTGTTAGTGACTGGGGTCTGTGGGAGATTCCGGAAACTTGCGTTTTTTTCAATTTCCATTTGAAGTGACAGTCGATGCGTTTACTGGAAGCATATTTGTAGCCGATACTGGAATCAACAGGATACCAAAGTTTACGGATCTTGGAGAGTCCATTAGAGCATGGGGCACGTATGTGTGCTGAATACGGGTCAGGGACGTATAGATGAGGAGAACACAGGATTGCGCCTGTATAGCGATGGTGAATTTCTCATTCCATTTGGGATTAGCAACCATAATCACTATCGAAATATTATATTATAAAGTGAAAAAACTTGCGGTGAAATACTTTGCTGCTACTTGCATTATTGACCAGTCAATATCGTGTCAGATAAAGGCTAGTAGGTTTTATCGGATACTCTGTACAATCTCCGTAGATCTTTGATTACCGTGAAGTTCTCTAATGTTAACAGAGGGAATTTTATTTCGGAGTAAAATTTCCTTTATTTCGTTATCATCTAATAAGATATCAATGATTTTTAAATAGTCCGCTCCCAGCGAATTTTCATTTGCAGATAAATTCATCATATCAAGCGCCTGTAATTTCCAGCGTCTTTCTGTAGCCTTTTCAGCTATCTTCAGGATGCTGTAAATTATTTGTCCAAATGAAGTCGTGTCATATTTCCCCCTCTGTCGCTTGACTAACCCGGAGCTCCTTAGACAATTCATCCTATCATAAAATTGTCTCTTAGTCAGTACAAAGGCAGCCATCAGCTTCTGTGAATCTGTACAGCTAGTACAGATAGTATTAAATAAACCAAAAGAATTCTCATCACCTAGTGCTTTGAATACATCCGTCACCAAAAGCTTATCTTTCATGCCATTAATATTCGGTAGCAGTAGTTATTCATTCTGTGAAACAATTGGACTCATGTTCCAACATAATGTATCAATAGATCTAGTTATGTTTAAAACTGTTAAATTTTAGTTTTATACCACGCAAGGGACACCACTGCTATATTTCGACAAACGCAAGAATTATCCTCCCTGATTTGACTATATTCAGTGGATGCCCCTAATGATCTGACACAAATATCAGTAACTTCAGGCGGGTTCTGACCCTGGGATCGCAATACAACCAAATCAGGGTTCTTATTTGATTTATCGATTGAATGAAATCAGAAGTATGTGAATCAAATTTGACTCAATGTTTGGGTTCAGCAGAGGTTTAGGCTACTTCTAGATAGCAACAGAAGAATAAAAAGGTGAAATAATGGTTTCAAATGATTTAAACTCCTTTAAACTCAATAATAGACGTCAAGGCTGCATATCACAAGCAATATCTACACACTTTCGCGCTCAGGACTTTGTTACTCTTGAACTAGTAACAATCATGGATTATGCGGGTTCGACTGCGCTACTCAACATATTTGATTAGACCACAGACCTTAAATTGTCCTCTCCGTAAGCGTAAAAATCTGTTACAAGAGATAAGGCAACGTTTCCATCGCAACCTATTCTTTCTTCGCATTTACCTGCACCTGATAAAATCCTGAATGTAGGTAAGAAACAAGCGCAATTTACCGCGCCAATTTAATTAGATTAAATGAGTAACTAATTTTGTGGTTATTACTGGCCTGCGGGCGTTGTTGTTTTCTACTGTAGACCAGTGATAACCCATAATTAAGTAGATTATAATAATTTAATTAGAGATTAGATGGACGTTTGTAGAAGTATCTTCTACAATAATCTCTCTATCGTCGATTTTAGCCGGTGACACAGCAAATCAGTTCACTTACTGACCCAATATTGCAGGCTCATCCTAAACGCGTCTAGTAAATCATCATGACTCGTTGCTTCCTTGTCTAACGTCCCTTCTCCCTTCTCTACTGCAGTACGGAGTGCCACAATTAGTTTGTTGAATGACGGATTGATTGCAATCTTTCCACCGTCATATTCCATAACCTCTTCGCAATGTGATAACATGTCCTTATGGTATTTGGAGAATGCAACAGGCAACACGAACATGTTGTCAGTTAGTCAATGCAAGTCTACAATGTTTGCCCCATTCTCTGACTTCCATCTGTTAATCTGGTCTTCATATTCTGTATCTTCTGATACTCTGGCCTTCAATGCTCGAATGAATGAAGGATTAGCGCCATCAACAAAGATGCGACAACGATTGTCGAACTTGATACCATACTCATCCCGCAGGCGAACAGTTGTGTTAATTATTTGGTTTGAAGTCCGGTCGCTGATACTCTTCTGCATGTATGACGTTCACAAGGCCATCAGCCAACTCAGTGATACAGACATCAAAGTTGGAAGAGCCAAATCCTGGGTCTAGGCCTTCTGAGTGTATCCCCCATGAGCCCTTGATACTTTAGATTGTAATTCCAATCAAACGATGACTATATTTCTAACACATAATCGTCTTTTCGGCTTCACAGTGGCATAAAAGTATATCTCTGATCTTGTCGCAATCTCCTATTAACGTGTTGATAAGTTTTTGTCTCTCTTCAGTAGGCATTCTGGCTGCTAATTGAGAGGTTTGTACTGAATCAATCGCTTCAAGTTTCCATCGATTCTGGATTGCAACACCTATTGTTTTTTGGGTTTCGTAGACTACCCTTCCAAGTGAAGTAAGAACAAATCTTGTTCTCTTCCTGGTAATCAGACCTGCGTCACGTAATTGGTTGATACGCGTGTAGTATTGCTTGCGAGTCAGATTCAAACGTGATATAAGAATCTCTCCGGTGGGTTGTCCTACATCGGATGCAGGACTTGACGACATGATTGCAATGATGTTAAATAGTGATAGCGATTTGTTGTCTGATATAGCAGAAAAAATAGATTCAACTAAAAGACTATCTGACGCGACGTGTTGGTATATGTCTTGAGCGGTACTTTTATTAGATGATGTGTTTAGTATTTGCTGATTTGGGAACATTTCTTCCAAGTTTCTCTGTATGACGTGTATTTACACTGATATATTTAAGTCTTGCTAAACACTGTCAAAACCTAGAAAAGTGTTACATTATCTATAAATACATCACTGTCAAGGATCTTTTGTAGAGAAAGGAGAGAAGCAGTACTATGTCAATCCACTCATCATCAGTTCTTTCAATTACCAGGGTTAATTCGACAATAACAGATCTGTGTACCTTTCTCTTCGATCTCTCTGCGTTGGATTTAGAAATATTGTTACTCTTGATCAAGATTAATCCGGAGTCTATCTCTCTAGAAGATTTATCTGAGAAAGCAAATAGAGAAAAGAGTACTATATTTAGATCTTTACAGAGACTGGTGACTCAACGAATTGTGAGTAAGGAAACTAGAACTCTAAAGGAGAGAGGATACTACCATGTCTATGCTTCTATGGATAAGGAAAGTTTCAGGATAGAAATAGAAAAGAGGGTTACGGAAATAAAAAAGAGTCTTGATAGACTGGCAAAAAATAGCGAAGATGATCTAGATAACGTATTATCATCCTTATGATGAGTTCGGGAATGTGTGGACTGAAAGAATGCGTCAATCAATTGAAGATACATAAGTCTGAATGAGTACTCCCGCATAATGCTTGATTAACTAATGCCAGAACTGCAGTGATAACCTGAATGCATCGAATTAATCATCATGTGAAGTGGCCTCTTTATCCAGATATCCTTCACCGTTTTCGACAGCAGTTCTTAATTCAGTTTTTAGTTTGTTGAATCGTTGATGAATGGCAACCGTGCCATTGTTGTGTTCTAGCATTTGCTTGCAGTGTGCTAGCATGTTCTTATGCTCCTTACTAAATGGTACGAGAATGACAAACATGTTCTGTTGAAGGAACTACAAGTCATAGACTGATGGATAGTTATGTTTTTAAAATGATACCTACTGCTCATAGTTGGTATCCTCATCTACCCTCTCCTTCAATGCTCTGATAAAGTAAGGATTAGCACCATCTTACCGAATACCTGCAGATAGCACTAGCCTTTGTCAATGATTTAGTAGTGAAGATCTGTTCCGGATTTATCAGTTTACAGAAGATTAGACTCGGATACACGACGCCGAAAAGTATAAGCCGAAGTAGCCCTCACGCCATAAAAATATGTACAACATCTGGAAGGGGAATCGGACTTTACTTATTTCAATAAGCGTTATAGTGCTCATATCTGTGTCAACACCACAACTATCGTCCATGATAGTGGCTAATGGTAATACTGCTGCAACAAATAACGTGTATGCACAATTCCCTCCAGGACCAAGACCACCACCTGGACAACAATTCCCACCAGTACCACCACCTGGACAACAATTCCCGCCAGTACCACCTGGGCTAGATGAGGAATTACAAACTCGAGTAGTGGTAGGGGCATTTGGTCAGGTAGAGGGAGATGGATCGACTAGTTCCAGAAGTGCAATTTGCGCCTCAGATGAGGTTGTAACGGGAGGAGGATCAGAAGTTACAAGTGGAGGAAATCTAATTAATCCAACACATCGTGATTACGCTGAACCTACCAACAATCCGGATAGATGGACAGTAACAGTCACCAACCCAGGGCCTAATCCTATCGATATACGAGCTTTCGCAGTGTGCGCAAAGTTAGTAGACGTACCCTGACACAACTATCTTCTGCTTCCGCATCGTCTTCATTTTTTTTTAGTGCCAGAAAAGCAGAGATAAACGAAATGCATCAAAAGAAGTAACATCCTTCTCTAGTGAATCTTTTCCATTTTCTACCGCAGTACGTAAAGACGTTATGAGTTTGTTAAGGATAGATGAATCGTAACGCGTCATCATAAGACTCCAAAACTTTCCTTGAGTGGGTTGGTACCTGTTTGTATTCTTTGAAAAAGTAAACTGGAACGACAAACATCACCTTTCTAGAAACCACGGGTTAAAAACTGCTATTATCAAGGATTGCACTTTGGAAGTTCATAGTTGCATAGCGAAAGTCTAAACGAATCTAGTATGTCGTGGTGTGCCGTCTGGTACTTGTCAAGTTTCCAATCGTCTATCACTACTGCGGTTCTCAGTGAAACTATAAGGTTCTGGAGCAAAGGATGTATCTTGATTAACCTTTTTGACATCAGCGTGTTCCAACATCAGTAAATGTACATGCAACAAATGCTACGTGCGATCCTAATTATGCAAGCTGCATAGCACCAGGATGTGATCCTAACACAATGAGTTGTCCCCAACAGGGAGGGGGAACATGTACTGGCGGTGATACTGGCGGTGATACTGGCGGTGGTACTGGCGATACTAACGGTAGTACCAGTAGCATCGGTGGTGGCGGTAGTACCGGTAGTATCAGTGGTAACGGTACTAGCATGGGCTTTGGTTGCACAGGTCCACATAGAGGAGTTGTATTCACTCCTGGGACTCCTGGCCGTGGTGGCAAGTAAGCTAATGCAAGTACCAGTGAGAATGGAACCCCCATTCACACTGTACGACGACTCGTTGTTTTGTGAAAAACTTAAAAATCGGTACCTATTATTGTTCTTCAAGGGAGGCACTTATTAGTATCGTCGGCTTGCGCGCACGTCTTGTCAAGATGTAATAAGAACAGACTGCTTGCTTATCTGCCAATGAAGATAATACCACCTAACCCAGGTAACTTCCTTCCAGAGTTGTCCCCTGATTACTTCAAGTCACCTAGGATTAGCAGGAGAACATTCTAAGTTACTGTCGCGTACGTCAAAGCACCACCACAAAACAAAACAAATCAATCAATCACATGACCACTCGATATTAGCCTTATCCCCAACCTTTTGATAGAACTCATCGACTATCTGCTTCTGACTTTTATTACTCAGGTGGCCCGAACACTTCTCATCCATTCTTTTTACACCCAGTACTGATGGACCTTTGAGGAATTTACAATTTTGAGACAGGAATGAAATGATATTTTGGTTTGAGTTAGTGCGGTGGTATCCATTCAGGTACAACACGCTGTGTATGGTCTAATTTTATCATTAAACTTCCTTTGTGCCTCATCTAATGCTCTTTGAAGTCGAAGTACGTACATATATTTACTAAGATTATATTTAACACCCGCAGTCTTTAAATATTTCATATGGTATCATCCGGTACTAACCAATATGGCTTGTGTGCACGTTAGCTCAAAAGTAGCAGTAGTTACGGAGGCTTCGGGTAAGTACCTGTGTCTCTCACTTATTTACGATTTGAAAAGTTTTACATTTATCTCGCTTTGCCTTATGTTTGACGGAGTAGCTGCCGTTGCCGTCCAATTTGATAGCACAAATTCAGTACTGGCTCAGGGGGACAACGGAAGCTCTTCTTTTTTGAATTTCAGTAATATTAGTGGAATAGACTTTGGAATAATAAGTTCCATGAATCAAACGAACGAACCAGGAGAATTAGATGAATCGAACGTCTCTAGTAACTCCGAAAATCAGACCAGCGCACTTAAACTACCATAACCGAGATTTCTGACAAAGGCACATACAAAGTGGAGCTTCGGTGGAATTGTTCGCACATTTTGAATCCATCCCATCAATTTTAATGGTTATAGAGGTGAATTTTCCGACATATGGTCTACTATACTCCCTAACATAAGGCGCCGTGTTTTCAAAGATAAAAGTGACTATTTACTTATTGACGACTTTTACTCGGATCTGAGAAAGCGGAATCGAAATCTTCGAAATGGACAAGATAAGAGGGAGAGTGATCTCTCTAAATCAAATAGTCTTGTGAAACCCTTTTAGCAACCGCAGAAAATGTCTTGAATAAGGTTGATTGGAATAAATATAGGTAATCTTGAGTCTAAAGAATCTTCAAGGAAAATCCATGGCTTTCATACATACTAGTAGTAGCATTTCAAAGTGGAATGGACCAAATCCTGGGTCTAGACCAACAGACTTCTGAGTATATGTATTATTGGTGATTCGATTAGCTACGCTTTTCGCCTTCTCTATCGCTGCGTCAATATCGTTTGTGTGAAAGACGCTGCCGATTAGCCCTAGATACTTTAAGTTATACTCTCTCAAATGCAGGAGATGCTTTCGCTGCTTGGATCTCCTCTCCCGTATAGATCTTGTTTAATCCGTAAGTATAATCCAGAAACAGACGACGATACAGACACTTAGATTCTGGTTCCTTTTCAATCCTTTCAAACAAACCTTTCGAGTACTAACCATTTTGATCCAAGGGTTTGATTTGGCAATGTACCTCTCTGATCCATCTCTGGCATCTTGTTGCTCACCTGGCGGAAAGAAGTCTGCTTCATCCAAGTAAATGAAGGACACCTGTCCTTCAATCCTCTCATAGAGTCTAGGTGATGCGATCACAGTGAATAGGCCTTAAATCATCCTCTCAGTTAGCGAAAACCTGCATCTGTCCATTGAGTGGACAATTGATTTCAGTCGTTTTAAGGACTGGATTCTGGTTTTCTACTTTAGCAAATACCGCAGTATCTTAAACTTAGAAGGGTCTCTCATGGGATCTGCCATCTCAAAGAGTCATTTCAAAACTGGCACTTCTTGACTAAGATTTTTCTAATGTCTTCGTCAGGTATTAGTGCCTCGATTAACTTTCTGCGTTCTTTAGAGGAAATATCGTCAGGTATGGTCTCCAGGGCGAGCAGTATCCAGCTAAGATTCTCAGCACGTTTTAGAGTCTGGAGTGTGTCGTATACGATTGAACCCCATGAAGTAATTTTATGGCCAGGACCATTTCCTCTGATATCTCTTGTTCTTTTTACCAATGATTAAATGGGCCTCCTTTAGTTTCCTCATTCGATCGTAGTAACGTTAGCGGCTACCGATGTCGCTGACCTTCGGCTGTCGATCTTCTGAAATCATCTGGAGCATCTTGACACAGTCTGGATCTGAAAGGATGAAAAAAAACCTCGAGAGCGAAACCGCAGAAGCGGTACTAGTAGTGGCAGCACCAACTGAATTAGCCATAGGTCATTCATTGCTCAGTTGCGACCTCGAAGCCTTCTGATTCGGGATCGACTCTTAGCCTGGAGTAGTCTGCAACTACTTCATCTATCGGATTCCCCTTTATTGTCACCGGAGCGCCATGAATAGTCTGCTTGATCTTGTATCAGTATGGCTTGTTTGGGGGAGATGATTCGAGGTTTGACAATGCTACGATTATAGACTATCGTATAAATCCGTTTCAGGATGTAATGCCCTTGTTTTGCTGAATTAGGACGAGGACTGCAGAGACACACTAAACTATTCAAATCAATGCTTTAACTAATAGTATTCAAAGGAGGTAGGACGACCGATGAATAGAACTGCTATCATGTAGCCACGAGCGCCCTACCCTTTGCTCTTTTGGAACGTTGGTAGGTTTCTTGTGACAGCTGATTGCCAACTCCCCTGGCTTATGCAATATATTAGAAATATTGCAAAGCGGGGGCATCAGTAACCAACCCCAGAGTAAAACTATTCAGTTTTTCTTTGGAAAGAAAACTGACGTCCTTGTGTGTCCTACATTCGTTATTAGGATGTGTATTTGAGAAATCTTACGCTTGAATTGCGAGAATCCTAATCACAAGCAACATGGAAATAACTTTGTTAAGAAATACCCTACAGCAAAAGGAAATGTACTTGATACAATCATAATGGTAAACCCTCGATTTTGGGATATCTCTGATAATCCAAAAGAAAATACGACTCGGTGCTGTCAAGTTTGCAGTATCCAGGATGACATAAAGCGTGCAACGAATCGAAAGAATGAACCTGCCAGACCTTGCTCTTGTCGATGGGAGAATGTGTATTAATACAGATGGGGTGTCTATTTCTCCCACTCCATTTCATTTTCTTACCTTTTTCTAAAACTTCTTGTAATCCCTTACCAGGTTGCCACATTATCAAACTTTTTCAAAGCCGTATGTATTTCTTCAGCAATGTCCTTGTAAACAACTGCCTCTAATATGGCACGATCCGTCTCACATTCTTCACTAATCTTTATGAATTTCAAAAACTCCTGAGTCAAATCCTGCTTGATATTTGCATA
>JAATVR010000645.1 GCA_014523665.1 Nitrososphaerales archaeon TH526 | reverse complement strand
GCTGCTAAGCCACTATCGTCAGCTACTTGAGGAACTTCTCCACCTGGAGGAACTTCTCCACCTGGAGGAACTTCTCCACCTGGAGGAGCTTCTCCACCTGGAGGAACTTCTCCACCACCTTCAGGAGCTACTAATTGTTGTTGTTGGCCACCTGGAGGAGCTGCACCACCTTCTGGAGCTGCTAAATTCTGGACTCCTGCTGCACCAGCAGCACCGGCTTCTTTGACTTGTTCAGGATCTGCGCCACCGGCTGCTGCGGCTCCTGCTGCTGCTGCCCCTGCTGCGGCTGCTGCTGGATCCGCACCAGCTGCTTCACCGGCTGCTGCTGCGGCCCCTGCTGCCTTACCTGCTGCTGCTGCTGCTGCGGCTGAGCCTCCAGCTTGTTCAGCTGCTGCTGCTGCGGCTGCTGCTGGATCTTGACCGGCTGCTGCTGCGGCTCCTGCTGCCTTTCCTGCTGCTGCTGCTGCTGCGGCTGACTTCCCTGCTGCTGCTGCTGCTGCTGCGGCTGGATCTTCACCGGCTGCTGCTGCTGCGGCTGCGGCTGCTGCTGCATCAGTTGCTGTAGATGAGGCTGCTGCTGCAGCGGCTGATGCTGCTGCGGCTGATGCTGCTGCACCGCCACCTGCTGCTGCTGCTGCTGCGGCTGCGCCACCTGCGGCCGCGCCTGCTGCTGCACCACTACCGGATGCTGCGGCTGCTGCGGCTGATGCTGCTGCACCACCACCAGCTGCTGCGGCTGATGCTGCTGCTGCATTACCAGCTGCTGCGGCTGCTGCTGCTGCGCCACCACCACCGGCTGCTGCTGCTGCTGCTGCGCCACTGCCTGCTGCTGCGGCTGCTGCTGAACTACCACCTGCTGCGGCTGATGCTGCTGCTCCTGCAGCGGCTGCTGCGGCTGCTGAGCCACCTGCAGATGCTGCTGCTGCGGCTGCTGCCTGCCCAGCTGCGGCTGCGGCTGCCGCAGCGCCACCGCCACCTGCTGCTGCTGCGGCTGCGGCTGCTCCTGCTGCACTTCCTGCTGCTGCTGCGGCTGCTGCACCACTACCGCCGGCTGCTGCTGCGGCTGCACTTCCTGCGGCTGCTGCTGCTGCTGCTGCACCACCACCAGCTGCTGCTGCTGCTGCTGCAGCTGCACCACCTGCAGATGCTGCTGCTGCTGCGGCTGCACCACCTGCTGCTGCTGCTGCTGCTGCTCCGCTAGCCCCTGAGCTTGATGCTGCTGCTGCTGCTGCTGCACCTGCTGAGGCTGCTGCTGCGCCCGCTGCACCACCACCGGCTGCTGCTGCTGCGGCTGCAGATGACCCACCTGCTGCTGCTGCTGCTGCTGCGGCTCCCCGACTGGCTGCTGCGGCTGCTGCTGCTGCACTACCACCACCGGCTGCTGCTGCTGCGGCTGATGCTGCTGCACAACCACCGGCTGCGGCTGCTGCTGCTGCACCACCACCGGCTGCGGCTGAAGATGCTGCACTTGCTGCTGCTGCTGCTGCTGATCCGGAACATCCCCCTGACGCTGCTGCGGCTGCGGCGGCCGCCTGTCCTGCTGCAGCTGCTGCGGCCGCTGAAGACGATCCACCTCCAGAAGATGCTGCAGCTGCTGCTGCAGCTGCTGCAGCATTAGCAGCAGACGCAGCTGCTGCTGCAGAACAACCTGCTGCTGCTGCTGAAGCTGCTGTGCTGCCGGCTGCGGCAGCAGCTGCTCCAGACGCACCTGAAGCTGCTGCGGCTGCGGCTGCCTGACTGGCTGCTGCTGCGGCTGCTGCTCCTGCTGAGGCGCCTGCACCGGCTCCTGCGGCTGCTGCCGCGGCCGCACCATTATCGGTCGCCGCCGCTGCTGCTGCTGCCGAGGCGGCTTCTCCGCCTGATGCTGCTGCTCCTGCTGCCGCACTGCCTACAGCTGCGGCTGCTGCGGCTGAACCTCCAGCTGCTGCTGCTGCTGCTGCACTGCCTGCTGCTGCTGCTGCTGCTGCATCAGCTCCAGAAGAGGCTGCTGCTGCTGCGGCTGAACTGCCTGCAGCTGCTGCTGCTGCTGCACCACCGCCACCACCACCGGCTGCTGCTCCTGCTGCGGCTGCGCCGCCTGTCGTAGATGCTGCTGCTGCTGATGCTGCAGTACCTGCAGCTGCGGCTGCTGCTGCTGAGCCACCGGCTGCGGATGCTGCTGCTGATGCTGCGTTACCAGCTGCTGCTGCGGCTGCTGCTGCGCCACCGCCAGCCACTGTTGCATGTATTTGGTTTAAAGGCACTACTTGGAGCCCTAATGCTCCCAGTGTTATTGCTATAAGTACGTACGTTGAAAATGAAGTTGTTCTACTAAGCACAAGTACTGTGCCGGAGCAATACTTTATAAATATTTTTACGTCTAATGTACGGTAAGATTCTATAGTGAGATTTCGCAAGAAAGTCGTGGATGACATGAGAAAATCGGGAATACTTATGACCTTATGACTACAATTTTTTTAGGCGTGTGTTGTTTGTTACTGAAATATTGTTGCAAGCATTTCTATCAGGTTTTGGACGTCTCAAGGTTTCAGGTGTTGACAAATTCGGTACAGTGTTCTAGATTCAATTGAAACTACCATGGGCAGAAGGCTACTTCTATTATGGTGTATTTTTTATAGCAGTCTTCTCTGTCTTGGCATTGGACCTAAATTCGGAGGGTTTTCGATGTCTGTCCATCCTCAACCAGGAGGACCCGACATTGCAAAATCCAATCCTAAGAGTGCTTGAATGGAACTGTTTTATCGTCACTAACTCATATGTATATTCTCTATTTGGAATAGCAATTGGAGGAATACTGCTTTTCATTTGGTATCGGAAGAGAGTCAACCAAAGTCGATGAATCTGTGAGGAATAGTCAAACTAGCCACGTGTATAATTCAAACTTTAGAATGCTAATTAGACAAGGATATCATCAAAATGTGGTCGGTTTCTATCCTTTCCTAATATTGAGAACATTCTTCAAGTTTTTTGCAGATCATCAATTCGGTCGATGGTCCTTCCCTGGCTATACTAGTAAGAACTAATTCCAAAGGATAAAGTATACAGCCGGTGATGTTCGATGCAAATTTCCCTTTCTTTGCAGCGACTCTAATCGACTTCCATGTTGATGGAAGAATCCTATTATTCGTATCCACCGGTGCATTCATGATTACAAACATAGGAATCCTATCTAATATTGTAAATCCGGCCTCCTGGAGTAACCTTTCGATTGAAGCAAGCGGACGGCTCACCTGATGCTGGGATCTCAGGGCATCACGATGAAGAAAATTCTCAGAGAACAAGAAAATCCCATCTTTTCTTAAAAGGTGGTTAATATTCAATATTGCATTACTATATCGAACATCTTCGGTTATGTGGAATAATACATCAAAAGCAGATATGATGTCAAACTTTTTGGCAGAAAGCTCATCTGGCAGTACCTCTTGCCCAATATCAAGTTTGAAGAATTCATTGGACGGATAATTCTGCCTCAGATTCAACACTGCAACGTCCGTTATATCACTTCCTATAACTCCACTGGCGCCCAATTTTATCCACATCTCAATGTAAAACCCGGTGCCTGAACCAATATCAAACACATCCTTGACATCAAGTTTAGATATCATCCTTTTGACCGCCTTTTTTACGATAACTTTCCTTATTCGATACATCCATTTGTTGTACTCCTGGCCAAGGGCCTGGAATCCTGTTCCATCCAGACTATAGTTTGCTGTGAGCCTATTTTGCCAATATTCTCCAGGGTCCGAAGAACTGTCCACTACTTTCTATCTAAACAATTCCCAATTAATGTTATTTATTTGGAAATGTCATAAAAATAGCCTGGTATGATGAAATCCGTTCTAATTTAGAGCACAACTGGTTGATCTTATAATTTATGATACTGACCACACTAACCGACCGTTATGACAGAAGAGAAAATATTATACCTTTGACGCCTAGCTCGACAGTTACATTAATAATCGACTCTAGCTAATTTAGATGGAAGATTTGAATGCTAGGACCTTTGATAGCACCGACTCACGCCTGACAAAGTGGCATATCCAAATACTTAGTTGTGTTAAGGGTAGCTCCAAATCAGAGAGCAAAATTTCAAGTCAAACCGAACTTAATCCATTGATTGTTTCTCAATTAGTTACCGACCTTATGGAAAATGGTTTGGTGGAAAGGACATTAAAGCGGAAAATGCGCATCTATTACAGAGAATATTTTTCTGCTACTTTAGATGGGGTAGCGCTATTGGAAACTACCAGGCCCCGCGAAAATGATCTGGTGGGGAGGATCATTTCCTTTCTAAGCTAAACCGATCACTTTTCTAATTTCTAAATGTGTTAGTGATTGTCAAGCTAATTTGGTTTGAGCACTGGTATTGCTGAACCAGTTATTGCGCGAGAGTCATCAGAACTCAAGAACGCAATAACAGCCACTAGCTCGTCTATGCTAATCCATTGCTTGAAATCGGCATCAGCCATCATTTTCCTGTTTGCTTTAGTATCGATAATCGAAGGTAATACACAGTTAACGGTGAGATTACGATTCTTCAATTCTTTCGAAACGGATTCCACAAATCTTATCAGGCCTGCTTTTGATGAAGCATAAGCCGAATCCAACCCTTGAGCCGATATCCCCGTGTACGAAGAAATATGAACTATCTTACCATAATCGGATTGGAGCATGAGCGGGACAACATGCTTGGTGATTAGGAATGCCGAAAGTAGATTTAAACCAAACATCTTGTTCCATTCTTCCTCTTCAAGGTCGACTACACTCTTGCCACCTAAATATCCCCCCACAGTATTCACTAGAATATCTATTCGACCGTGTTTCTTGGTAATTGTACCAACAAGAGAGGTCACGTCGTCATTCTCCATAGTATTACATCGAATAAGGTCGATCCCTTCAGATTTTGAACGAGCGATATTGATTTTCATTTCATCTAGGTAAGTTCCAATGGTCGTAGCACCATGGGAGGTGAAAAAGTCCAATAACCGACTCCCTACAGCGCCTGAACTTCCAGTAATCAGAACAATCTTACCAGAGAAATCATGTTTAATCAATTTGAGCCACCAATTGACACTGCCCATCTGAACTGCCCACTGCAATATTTAACCGTTGCATAACTAGGATCTATATGGAATAAGAATGCAGTGCCGATGGATTATTCACCTTCTCAATTATGGGGCCTCCATGTCGATTTAAAAGACATATATTCTCTTCTTGTAGGTAAATCATTCAAAACAACTACATGACTAGAATTGGCAATACGTACCGTTGGTTTCATGGGCGATTTGCAAATCGACCAACAAATTTTAGCTGGGTGATAGAGAAAAAACTAGCCGGCAGTGGCATGCCAGTCAATTTGCCACAACTGTTGTGGGTTGCAAAGAATGGTATCAGGAGTGTCATCACGATTAGGGAAAGCCCACTTCCACCTTCATGGCTGGCCAATACCAGTCAGAGACTGGAGTACGTGCATCTGAAGGTTGATGATTTTTGTGCTCCAACCCTTGAAATTTTGGAATCAACGGTTCGATATATAGACCAACACATTAACGAAGATAAACCAGTTTTGGTGCATTGTGCAGCTGGAAAAGGAAGGACCGGAACCATTCTTGCAGCATACTTCATGAAACAAGACCGTAATCTATCCTCCCTAGAAGCCATCAAAAGGATCAGAATTTTGAGACCAGGTTCGATTCAATCTGAGGAACAGATATCAGCGTTACAAAGCTTCGAGGAACATCTAAAAAAGACGACTGGGTTGGTCTAGGTGCCCCCATTGTAGGTCTAGCAAGGGATTGGATTCAGGATTCTTTTTTTTAAATGTGCTGAATTCTCGGGACGATTTGTATGAAACCTTGATACTTTGCATTTTAAATTAACCTCTAAAAAAAATCAATCTTAAGCACACAATTGAATGTCTATCCGGCTCCTCGAGAGCATGATTAGATGATCTAAGAGAATCGATTTATAAAAAAGATTTTAGATGCTCGAGAAACATTGGGACAACCAGCAGAACAAACAAACTATTGGAAAGGGGCTTTAGCTTATATGTCAGGCAGAGGGATATATAGTGGAGCTTTTGACCCAGAATAGCTTTCCTATGAGAGATTGGCATATTGAACATATGGAAAAGACGATTGTAAAGTATTTAAAGGGAATTTCTGAGACTGCATCAGCGTGGGAGAAGAGACAACATCGCAGGTACGGGACTATTGCAAATTGCATAAAACAAATAGAATACGATATTAAACATGGGGTTACGATCGATGAAGTGAGCGGCGTCTTGAAGAAAATTAAGACAGACTCCTCTTTTGAAACCCTTCGTCGCACTGACGGCTTCTATGAACGTTTTGATGAAATTGAAAGACACTTTGCCCCTCTTAAGGAACGACTCGCCCTTTGGAATTAGCCCTCGATAGGCTACCCTAATTTAACTCGATTTATTCGCTTGACGACCCTAGTCTGGCAGATTAATAATATCCATCAGATGTTCATACATAGTTGAATGCCGAAACATGTCAACCTCTTTCAATACAACGAAAGTATTTTATGACTGCTTCATCGAGAGCTCGTCACATAAGGGGATTCTGTTTTTGCATAGCATAGGAACGCGCAAGATTGCACTATAGTGCAATATCTAGAATATTGAGAAATCCAGTTTGAGGTTGCCTCGATGATTAATAAAGGGTTTGTCATAATGATTCTCATGAGTGAATTCGGTTTCGTCAAGAATAAAACAAGCTTGCAATTTGAAGATCATTTGACCACCTTAAGAGGAGATATCAGAGAGATCTTGTTGGAGCTTAGAAGGTTCGTAAAATCGCTGGGTGATGCGGTTATAGAGGAAGTGCGCCCGCATCGAATTGTCTACTCGAAGACGCTAAATTTTAGGACATTCCTTGATGTTCAACCAAAAGACGACGGACTCGCCATAGTCATAAAGCACGGAAGGGGTAAGCCCGAAAATGCTCTTCTCCTCTCTAGCAATAAGGATTTGGAAGAGGCAAAATCACAAATTTCGCAGGCATTCCAAAACATCAGTTAGAGTCAAGCGGACAACAATATCTTAAAACTAGAATATTTCAGCGGACGCGGGTGAACGTGAAAACCTAATTGACCAAAAGAGAGTTGACATATGTGAATAATAATATAATACCAATCTAGAAACAAGAAATAGTATGACGATGTAAGCAGCGTCAAAGCACTCAAAGAAACGTAATGTCTCAACTTCACCTAGGCGTCGATACTCAGCAAATTTTATGCAATTCGATCGAACAAAAAGTAACTCAGTGAATTGGCCGGGGAGGTGTAGATTCGTAACTTTTCAGTTCGTGCTAATCCTAATTATTCCCCTGACCTTCTATAACTATCAATGTTAATGTTGACTTTATTTTGTCTATTTT
>JAATVR010000644.1 GCA_014523665.1 Nitrososphaerales archaeon TH526 | reverse complement strand
CTCCAGTCATGTTTCCTCCAGTCATGTTTGACTGGGCGTTAATAGTGGATGCAAGTCCAGTCACCAACACCGACGCAACGATTGCGGCGCGAATGGCTACAAATATTTGACTTTTCATCGAATTGGCAATTAACTTTATGATATATAACAATTTTACGACATATCAGCTAGAAAGTCTATAGCTTAAATTTTATTGTGTGCTTGCTTCAAGTTAATATATCACAAATCTCATTTGTCTGACGTCTTTAATCATAGACTTGCTCCCATTAATCATTAATCCCAACGAAAAAATAAATCGAATCTCAAAATGATTGATTTGAAGCAAAATGGTCTTTGTTTTTATGTCACGGACTTATTACAAGAGATCATGCTGTGGTGATCAGCGGACGGTCACGGCATTATTACCACAAATACTGTGCAATCAAACACAATATTATTTAGCTCATTTGCAGTGGAATTTCTTTAGCGTACTGAAAATCGGTTGCATAATCTGTTCCAACCGGTATTACAAAGAACAATTGAAATAGAAACTTCAGTAGAGCTACAATGACGATAATTACAATTATGATAACTACTGCTTAATCCATCATGGGCGTAGAACAGCTATAGCCAAAAGGCTTAGTTACTGAATTACAGACCTCTATAAGTAACTCTGCGTATCTTCTTGTATCATAAATTGTTGCTTCTTCTGCATTTATAAGTTGAACTGGAATAGATCTTATTTTGGAATACTTTTGATAATAATCTGTGATTATGTATTGTAGTATCTCACCAGCTTTTAGATGTTTACCACACTCAGATCTGAGTAGATCAAGAGAATTCTTCTCTACTGTATCTCTATTCTGATATTCGTCTGCACTCATTGATATTATTTTGGTAAATATTAAGTATTGAAGTGGTACTTTACCTGTTTTTAGTTGATGAATATAGCTATTGAATACATTGCTTACTTCTGGGATAAGAGATTTAACTCCCTTTATTGTATTTCCAGTAGCCATTACCTGTAACATATGATTCTGGCATTTTTCAAAGAAGATGGGTGTATCATGTCTTCTCGATTCTAGCCCTCTTATTTTTAGTGAGTCATCTCCAAATGCTCCAAAATATCGGTTTGGAACAGGTAATGAGGTATTTATTTTTGAGGGAACAAATGCTATCCATTTATAAATCCCTTCAAATGATACTTTGAATCCTGTTTGTTTTTCTATATCTTTTTTTAGCGATAGATATAACTCTTTGCTACTGTTATTGTTATTGTTATTGTTGTTGTTGTTGTTGTTGTTGTTGTTGTTGTTGTGATTCTTTTCCTTAAATTGCATCCAAATAGAATCTACTATTCCATGTAATATTCTAAATCCTTGTCTTTCAGCAGTCCTTATAACATGAGACAATATCTGCCTATCGTAAGCACAAACGGCTATATGTGCATCGATTCTTCCAAATTTCGCGTTATTAAATCCTAGATATCCAAATGAAGTTACTAGAATCCATTTCAATGTAGATTGTCTGGAATTATATTTCTCCTTTAGAGTATGGTTTTGAATAGATTCTTTCAGTTTTTTGTAGAGTAAACGCTTCTCAAGCAATATTCTTAAAGATACGGGAATGATTCCTATTCTCTTCGAACATGAGTAGTTACGATCAGCATCATACATTGTTAAGAAGCCTGTCTTGAGTCTAGTATTGCCTACATTCTCATTAATATTGCGATTAAAAGAAGCCAAATGATAATCACGATAGCAACAATCACAATTTACAGTTTCAGCTGAAATATTATACTTTCTCATAATATTTGGATATAATGATTCAAAGTCAAATTCAGCTACTTGTTCGTGTACTCCCACTTCTGGTTCATATATTAGACCACCTCTATCTGCAATCAGTAATGCATTCATTGATTTGAAATGTTCTGCGATTATAGATTTCCACGGAACTAAAACTCCTTTTCTTGTGGCGTTGTAAAATTGAAGACTACTAAGACACTTGCCTATAGAAGCTCTAGCTGCTGTATGGAGAGGCATTCTACAAATCCTAGATATCTCATATAATCCACTTAATCCTCCACCAGTTTCATTTGACAATTCAAATGAATTCGATTGATCAAAATGTATTCTTCCATATAGCCTTGTGGTAGATGGTTTAAAATAAATTCGACCATATGAAAAATATGATGTTCCTTCTTTTATAGGATTTTGCAATGTCATTGAGTCTCGGCTTAGCGATAATTTTTTATTTCCATTCATTTTGGCTCTATGAATAAGATAAGGAAAAGTAAATGAATCTCCATCTTCTGTAAATATAAAATCAGGATCTATCCTTGATATTTCAGCTTCCAATGCATTTAATATTTGCTCTTCAGAGTCAGAATCGATCTCAATATTTCTATTGTGAATGATATTGTTACTACCATTGTTATATTGATTATTATTATCGTCATTACCAATACTTATTAAAATGGATTTTATTGCATCAGAATATCTGATAATTTTATTATTACTACTATTACTGTTATTGAGACCACATTTACTATCCTTCTTTGTATTCACCTTTATAATGGCAGTTCTAAACTGAGGAACGGTATAATCTGTGCTCCATATATTATCCTTGTTAACTATCTTCTGTAATATATTGTTCTTATG
This sequence comes from Nitrososphaerales archaeon TH526, assembly GCA_014523665.1. GTDB lineage: Archaea > Thermoproteota > Nitrososphaeria > Nitrososphaerales > Nitrososphaeraceae > TH5896. The sequence goes on along the minus strand of JAATVR010000644.1, from coordinate 5,610 downwards.
GTAATAGACATCACAAAGAGCAAGTGGGAATAAATTGTGCTCGTATAAATAAGCTTGCGCTGGAGATAAATCTACATTATATAATCTATATTTTCCAAATACTTTACCGAATCTTTCGATACTTCTCGCTAAAGTTGTCGCTTTTGTAGGATCTGATAGCTCTAGTCTTAGGACTTTAGATTTTTGATTATCCGTAATTCTCTCATATTGATTTGTAAACTTGTAACAGCTAACAAGTTTCATGGTCTTGTCATTACTGTGTATATAACTAAGTAGTGAAGTCAAATCCGATTTATTATCTGAAGCTACATAGATCGAATGGTTCCATTCTTCGTCTTTTACTCTTATAATGTTGTTGCTATGGTTTTCTTTTATCCATATAACCATTTTATCATTCAAAGGATATAGGTCGAGGATGTTGCCTGTCGTTTTTATTGTATTAGTAATAGAAGCTGATGGCATATACTAGATCTCGTCTGATCTGTGATCAGAAATCAACAGACATCTATATTTGAGTACGGTATTGTACCTAATAACTAAATATGTTAGCTTATTATATTAGACAATTTCACTAATTGAAATTAATGCATTACGCCTATTAAAAATAAAACAAGGATGCATGAATCAAAATTTGGTACGCTAGAAAGTGACAATGTACCAACAGGGGGGGTCATTCCTCACTAGCTATGAAATATCTGACGTCATATGCGGAGACAATATGATACCAAATTTCCTTTTAAGATGTTTCAACTAAGTCAAGTACCAAATCACATGAAAATGTAGTCAGATTGAGATTCAGTCACTGTACTGAGGTCCAAAATTCTAGAAGAGGTGACTGATATGAAAGAGCACGGTAATAGGGGGATTTATATATCAATAGTTGGTTGTAGCTCTGATATTATCATCTTGTTTGTCTTTATAGGCACGAAAGGACTAGGCTAGCAAAGAGGAACGACATCAAAATGGTCCACAGCCTGATGGATTCTTACACCTTGTAATACATAGTGGACATTTGCCTTATATCGTATCAATCGATAGATATTAAATTAGTAGAAGTGAATGAAAACATTTGAACGTCTTACCCATTCCTCCGAATTACAATTAACTCCAGAGTATGAAATACACTTAGATAACTACCTGAGTTTATGGGAATATGATCGGATAATTCTAGAGAGGAAATTGAAGGACCAATTTGAGGATTAGCTCTAGATACAAGAGTTTGACACTTCAACAAAACTGCGGATGAAGAAGTGGGCGCTTAACTCTGAAAAAAAAGAACTCATCGTCTCGACTTCCTGGGTTGGGACAAACACCATTATCATCCAGAAAGGACAGGAATAAAGTTGTTGAGCTAGCACAGGGCCTCGTAGGAAGCAAGTTGTTCGATTGGATAATAACAGGAGTCATTATTCTCCAAGCAATTGCTCTGGCCGTTGAAGCGACGCCATTCATAAATTCAGCTGGGGATTATTATCAATTAATTGAAGTAGGAACGTTCAGCTTAATTCAAAGCCTGGTGATTGCAGTTTTCATTGTGGAAGCCATGTTGAGGATGATCGCGCTTTATCCAAGACCACAAAACTATTTTAGAGATCCTTGGAATTGCTTTGATTTTGCTATCATTGTTTTATCCCTTACGACCGCAGGCCAGTTTTCAACTATAGCCAGGCTGGTCAGATTGCTTCGAATAACTAGATTAGTCACAAAATCTGCTGAATTGCGTGCAATTGTATCCACACTTGTCCGATCGATACCTAGCATATTTAATATTCTGATTCTTTTTTCGATTCTTTTCTTCATATATGCAATAGTCGGATATCATCTTTTCAGGGCCATCGATCCGCAACATTGGTCATCTTTCTTGACCTCATTTATGACATTATTTCAAATCATTACACTTGAAGGATGGATAAATGTAATGGAACCAATAGTTACCACTTTAGGACCAATATATTGGCTTTACTTTGCAAGCTTCATCGTAATTGGAACTTTCATAATCATAAATTTGTTTATTTCAGTAATTGTGAGAAAATCTGAAGAAGCATATAAACAAGTGCAGCGGGAATCAGAGATACCTTTAACACAACATGAAATTGTGCAAGAGATAAAAGAGATCCGTAGAATCCTAGAAGAGTTGGAGAAAAGAATTGGCGAAGATGATGAGAACAAGGTAAAATAGAGAATTGATAATCGTTTAAGATCTAGGTGGAATTATGTCGTATATCTAACTCATTGTAATTTAACCAATGGTGTGATAGGCTTCACACTTCATGGCTTCATGACCGGCGACATCAAGATCGCAGTATGTTAGGGGGTAAAGTATTCTACTTCGCTATATTATAACCAAATGATTTGACGAATCTCCATTGTATAGAGTAAATAATGCACCAAGATGAGGGTATCACGTATTGAACAGCTTATCTCTACCCGGATCATTCTGCTTTCAAATATCTGAAACAGCTCAAAGCACAAAATATGACAAGTCATGAAGTAGCCCACTCTAATTAATTTACGTCTGTACCCAGTAGCTGATTCAATACTGCGCTTCCGAAATTCTTTTTGTATGCTGATCCAATTTGTACTAGAAAAAACATTACTGGAATTGATTCGTCCAACTATAACCTGAATATCCAAAAAATGAGAATCTCAAATTCCCCAAGCGAGACATCCTAGCTTAAAGCATTTAGGATAAATCTGTAGTGGTGAATGAACCTTTGTTTGAAGTATTTTAATTGAAATTAAGCATATTATCGCATCCCGGAGCCTAAAAATAGAGATCACTTTCATTCACTCAAACCTCTATTAACAGAGTGAATCAATAAAATCTCTGAATTCACTAGCGTGGACATCCTTCGTCTTCTGCCATACTCTCTTGAATTTCGGTATTGTCATTATCGTTTCTGCAAGGCTTTTCCAACGAGACCAAATTTCAGTATCCATCATATCTCTTTTGTTAAGGAGGAATAAGAATTCGAATAAGTCAAGAAATGCTACTATGGTGTAATATTCATCAGGATTATCTACTACCGTAAATCGCTCTGCAAAAACCGGACTTTCCTTTGCCATTTTGGTAAACGTTTCTGTACTTTCAAGTTTAATCCTAGCATCCATTATTCTAGAATATATCTGCTGCTCGCTTTGCATCTTCAAATTTTTCATCTGCTGCTCACTCTGTACTTGCATACTTTTTCGTAAAGTCGAAAAATTTAACAGTGCCATGATAAATAAGCCTGCAATTACTGCAACAGAAATGAATGGCATATAGGTTAGGAATGAATCCATGTCATTTTCATATATGATGGAATCAGATATATCGTTTATTTACATTAAGATCAAGCATTTAAGGCTGTCCTGCTCAGAAATAAAATAATGATTCCATCAACTGCGTGAAGGTATCATTCACCTCATTAAGTCTGTGCCACTCTTTATGCCGTAATAATACTGAACGCTTCTCATTTTAAAAATACTGCTAAATCGGGGGTTTGTCCAGGGTTTCGATTTTCCTCCGGCCTCTAATATTGTAATCACTATAAAGAACACATCTCAGTTACATCATCAACTCCATACTTATCCAAAATGGGTTTTATATCACGAATTGATATTCTAACTTCTCCTAGCTATCTGTTCATGGTTCTGCCTTCTTTACGAAGTTCAACTACATGTCTTTTCTTCTGCAATCTACCTGATAATATCATATAGTATTAGTATTAGTATTTACTCACAGCAGTACGTTACCATAAGACATTTTCAGGCCCCTTCTTGTTGAATCGGCAATGAGCTGTATTTGCGCATTTACATCTATTTACATCTATTTTCATGTATTTCTATATATTTTCATTCAAAACTTAAAATGAGTGAGTACAGCTCGTTATAGAGAGATAAGATTATTTCTAGTGGAAGAAATACAAAAGATAAGAACATGAAGCGTATTTCAACCATTAGAATTTCAAATGGTTTAATAGATAGATAATGATTCATACTTTAGTTAGGTGCATTGAACCAGCAGCTGTTAACCTGTGCCAGTTGTGGTAATAAACAATATGTTCACCTACAGCTAGTCGAAGTCTGTGATAGCTGCGGCGCTAAGAACTGGACCACCTAAAGGATACCAACAAATGACTCTGTCGTCCACCTTTGTATCAGACCCTGTAATTGAGGATTAAGTCTCTCTTACTGGAGGAGCTATCCGTTCAAATATATCTTGCAGGACATACTCTGCCATTGGTCCGCATAGGGATATCCCAGGGAATAAGAAATGTTAATAAGCACCTATTTTTGACGTTCTTATCAGTAGATACGGAATGTCTATAAAAGAAATTGGAAAAATCTCGATCACAATTCTTATGGATAACTCAACAGATTTATTGCTAAAAAATTCTGCACATGCTTTAAGGAGCCCTTTGATAATGAATGAGAGATTGAATTTGCCTCCTCCAGTGGCGGAACACGGATTCTCCGCACTAGTCAATATTGTCAATGACCACAGTAGTAGCAGTAGTAGCAGTAGTAGCAGTAGTAGCAGTAGTAGCAGTAGTAGCAGTAGTAGCAGTAACCGTCAAGACCTGACAGAAAATACTAATCGAAATATTAATTACACATATCTCTTTGACACTGGAGTTTCCGAAGATGGAGTAATTCGTAATGCAGATTTACTCGGTATGGATTTTAGTAAAATTGATGGGATCATTCTAAGTCATGGTCATTTTGATCATTCCAGTGGTCTTGTCAACATATTAAAGAGAATCTCTTCTAAACGTTCATCACCTATTGATATTTTCTTGCATCCTGACGCTTTTCTACGACGATGGTTGATCTTACCTGATGGAAAAAAAGCAAGGATGCCGTCATTAGTCGAAAAACAACTAGAATCACTAGGAGGATCAATACATAAATCTGATAAGCCTGCGATTCTACCTAACAAAGAAAATCCTTTTCTCTTAATGACCGGTCAGATACCAAGGAAGACCAGCTTTGAAAAGGGATTTCCATATCAATATGCCGAAAACACTGACAACGACAATGATGATAATATTAATGATGATCATGATGATAAGAATCTAAATCTTGTTCCAGATCCATTGGTTAGAGATGATCAAGCAATAATAGTAAATCTCAGAAAAAAAGGATTGGTTGCTCTGACCGGTTGTGGTCACGCAGGTATCATAAATACTTTAAACTATGCTAAAGATTTAACAGGTGTAGACAAGATTCACGCAATTATAGGTGGCTTTCATCTTCCTGCTGATGGTGGGATCTATGAAGAGGCTATGGACCCTACGATAGAAGAAATACAGAATGCAGATCCTGAATACATAATACCTTGCCATTGCACAGGGTGGAAAGCAACAAATAAGATAATAGATCTAATGCCAGACAAATTCATTCAAAGTGCTGTTGGCACTACACTCACCTTTTAATGAAGGCTTTGATGGTGGTTAAATATTATTATTGAAATCAAGGAAATAGACTTGAAATGGTTTTTCCAACTAAATGCTATTATTGCACAACAAACGGTTTCGATTCGACAGATGAATATGAACGTCATATAGTAACTAGACATCCAAACTTACCTGGTTACCCAGGTCCTGCAGATATCATATTCTACGGTTT
>JAATVR010000643.1 GCA_014523665.1 Nitrososphaerales archaeon TH526 | reverse complement strand
CTGCAGACCTGACAACATTCAGTTGTATTCAAAGTCGGATGCTCTAAGGCAACAGCCTAATCCTTTGGATCAACTAGAATGATTGTTTGTGGTACTCTGCCTTTTGCCGAAGAATATTTCTTGATGAAATCCGCTACGTGCAGTTTGTGATTTGGATTCTTACATTGGGATTTCAAATCGTGGAAAGAGGTAGAGATGGAAAGTAGAATATCTTAGATTGAGAATATGCATATATACTCAAGTACGATAAATGGAACATTGAATAGAACAACCATTTTGTTGGTACTTTTGATAGTGACGTCATTGTTTTTACCTGCTACAGCAATTAAGTATGCTAGTGGGTCTCCGGAGAATAGTACCGCACCACCTAGTGGGTTTACGGAGAATAATGCCGTACCTCAGGAAGATAGTGGTATAGTATCGCCGCCAGGAGAACAACCACCTACACCTACTCCTCCAGGAGAAGAGATCGCACCACCTAGTGGATTTACAGAGAATAATGCCGCACCACCTAGTGGATTTACAGAGAATAATGCCGCACCACCTAGTGGGCCTACTGGGACTAATGACGCATTAAACCCATTAAGTAGTGGCTTTAGAATTGAGGGTAACAATACCGGAAATGTAACACAGAGTGCCAATATCGCCGAAAGCATCCTGGCCGAGCACAAAAAAGAGCGCGCTCTAGTTGGAGTTCCGCCGCTCACGTGGAGCAACAAGCTCGCCGCTGATGCCCAGGCTTGGGCTGACCATCTGTCGACGACAGGCGAGTTCGCCCACTCACCAAGCTTCGCTGCCGGGAAAGGTGAATACGGTGAGGCCATTGCAGGGCTCTCTAACACGACTGATTCAGGGATAATCGACGGACAGATGCGCTGGGCCGCCGAAAAGGATAACCCCGGTTATCACGGCGAACCTTTCTACCCTGACCCAAAGTTCACAAATGGTGCTCCCGGTCACTACACGCAGATGGTCTGGCGGAACACGACGGAGGTCGGTTGCGCGACTGCTCCAGCCGGGGCGCTGCCTTTCCCGGTTCTAGTTTGCCGCTATAATCCATCGGGCAACTTCTATGGGCAGCCGGCGTATTAGGAGAGCTTCGTTCCTCTTGCGGTAAGAACCCATCTATCATTCTGTAGTTAGACCGCGGACGGAATTGTTCCAAGCTGTATGAGCAATGATATAGTGAGGAGAGGTAAAGTCTTAATCATCTCTACCTTCATTATAGGAATATTTTTATAGATTGGTGATTTATACGTGCTGGACATGGTACACAAAGCAAGCGCGATAATGATTTTAGCTTTAGCTTTAGCGGGGATTCTAATACTTGCTGTAATGGCTGCAATACCATCAAACAACTACGCATTCGCAAGTGAGAGTATTCCTCCTCCTGTCTATCCTCACCACAGTAACAATACTGGAAACGCACAGGAGGGTAACAGTACTGGTAACGATTAATTTTCATAAGTACTGTATATGGTACACAAACCAATCGTAAGATTTGTGATTAGCCCTGTAGCTGTAGCAGGTATTCTGATGCTGGCTATATTGGCTGCGGCTGGAAATGCACCAGATTAGAGTAATAATGGTGCAAATGTACTAGAGAGTAACAATCACCACCGACTTGACAACATTTTGTTGTATTCAAAGTAGGATTTTCTAACGCCACAGACCAATCAATTTGAGCGTGAAACTACCTAAATGTGAATAAACTAACTTAACCCCACTGCATTAAGGACTGCAGTTGAAAATGGTGAAGGTATGCTAGACAAAGAGGCTACGAGTCATGACGATTTGTTTGATTCATTCAGACTATCACTGATGTTTTGGTATTAATCCCATCCCTAGCGCTTTGCATCAGATAACTCAGATTTTACTTCTATCAAAAAAAAGAATGATGTCTTCTGTTGTTATTGCTATTCGTCATCTTCCTCTTCCTCATCGTCTGATTCGTCTGATTCATCGGATTCATCGGCATTTTCGGCTTGCAGGTCTGGTTTAACGCATCTACCTAGGCTTGCGTTTACTGCTACCGAGTTGCTGCGGCAGCCTCTTGCATCTTGCGTCTTGCTGTATTTGACTCAATACTGCTGACTCCATTGCTGCTACGGCTACGGTTGCAGTAGCGACAAGTCCCACTGCGAACATTAGATACTTTGGAATCATTTTGTCCTGTTTTAAGAGCAGACAAGACGGATTTAAAGATTGTAGGATAAATAGTCACCAAAGTTACTAGAATGTCTTTGCAGTTAAGGACTGCAGCCCTGTCTCTTCCTACAATGCGTCTCATGTGTCTCATGTGTCTCAAAGACAGGTGGATGTCGTTAAGGAAGGCGTGACACAAGTGTCACAAGTGTCACAGAATGAGAATTCGAAATCATGGTCTCTAGTTAATCCAGACGCGGCCAATAGATCCATGGATGAAGTGGAACGACACAGGAAATTGGGAAAAGGAAATGGCGGATCATAAATGGATGCACGTCAGAAAAAATAAAAGATGATGATTTGCACTATCAAAGACAGATTAATCTTTATCATATAATACTTGGACTGCTCTTAACACCCGTAGGGGGTTACCCAATATTCATTGGCGAACTCGCTAACGCTACAAAACCTTTCGTCCACGACTGCGTTGTTTGATTCTAGCAGGAGTTCGTTTAATGATGCTCCGCTCCCGGTACAATAGACCAACCCTATCAATCTCCCAAAAGATCCACCTTTCTGTCCATCATCCTCATCCACCAGTGCTTGACTTCCTACAGGACATACGGATTCAGTGAACCTTTTCGCCTCATCGTATCCTTGGTCTCCTACCTCAGGAGTGTTTACCAATGCAAGTCGTACCCGTACGTTATTGACATCAAGTGTGTCACCATCTACAATCTCAGTCACACTTCCCATAAAACAATCGGCTGAACCCTTACAGGCTAGATTTGAAGACGCAGGCCCATAAGGATTGTAAATATTGCTTCCAAAGATGATAGTATTAACCTTATCAGACGCAGGTGTGGCAGGAACGGGTGTCCTTATTTTGACATCACCGGTAGAACTGAATGCCAGGGTTCTACAGTTATTGAACAGATTCTTTACGTCAAAGTCGTCTCCTTGATTGGTTTTTATGTTATCTTTCCCAACAAAAATATTTCCAGATACATCATCATCGCTGGTAAAGAACAAACCTCGGTTATCCATATCCATTTGGATTTGCAAAGCCGTCAACTCTTCATCATTGATAGGAATGTTTACGCCTTTATCTGGAAGTCCTTCGATGTTAAATGAGAATAGGCCTGCTCCACATGCTATTGCCGGAATAGAAGGAAACCATGGCGAGATCTGGTGTTGTTGCAATCCAAACGGTGAGCCACGGGAAAATGGAGTATTAACAATAGGATCATAGATTGAGGGTGCTGTTTGTGCTAAAACACTTGGGATCACCGGAGTCCGTATGTCCATCTTGTTGTTGTCAAGTAGACTCATTTGTAAGAGGAGAGTAGACAGTAACAAAATAACCCAACAGATCTTAGATACTGAATAAAGAGGAACAGATCGTTTAGGGACTATCCTGATTCACTTCTCCTTATATATAGAAAGCATGACAAGATAAAATAAAATTTTGAAACATAGGTAGTATTTTTAAAAATAGTATAGTGTACTCGAAAAAAGGCATATGAGAGCGGTGGTGCCCATTTGTGCACTGATCTAGTTTGAATCGAAGTATGGTGAAGTCAGCGTTACTAGTTAGAGAGTATCAATCTCTCCCTCATGATATCGCTAGCGATATTATGCGTCTACAAATGCTGAATGTTTATCATGCAAACTTTCTTACACGCAAATAGAAATATGTGCAAGAATATGGTAAATGTAATGAGAATGACTATTGACTATAGAATGATTTAGTGGCTTAGATTGACAGAAAAATAAAGAAAAGTCTTTCTAGTTCAGTCTTTCTTGAGATCAAATATTTAATTTAG
>JAATVR010000642.1 GCA_014523665.1 Nitrososphaerales archaeon TH526 | reverse complement strand
TACTAGACAGTGAATTTGGATATTCTGGGTTAAGCACTTCGCTTTTGGCTGCCTAAATAATCATCCGTTGATTATGCAACTATATGGTATATGGTCATCGGACCACCTACACATCACATTTCATAAACATTATTTTAATCATAATGTACATATCTTTCCATGTCAAAAAAATTAGAGAACAGAGTAGCTGTCATTACCGGAGCGACCAGCGGTATGGCGCTTGGTACCGCTAAATTATTCGTTGAGGAAGGCGCATACGTCTTTGTCACTGGCCGCAGCCAAGAAAAGCTCGACAAAGCAGTCAAAGATATCGGCAAGAATGTCACTGGCGTTCAGGGCAATGCCGGCAATCTCTCCGACCTCGATCGGCTGTTCGAGATAGTCAAAAAAGAGAAGGGCCGTATCGACATCATCTTTGCTAGCGCCGGTGTTGGCGAGCTTAACAACCCGCTCGGCTCCGTTACCGAGAAAGGCTTTGATGATACGTTTAACGTCAACGTTCGCGGGACTTTGTTTACAGTACAAAAGGCTCTGCCGCTCATGAATGACGGGGGGTCAATCATTCTGAATAGTTCTATTGCTGGAGTAAAAGGATTCCCTGGCACTACAGTCTACAGCGCCAGTAAAGCAGCGATCCGTTCTTTTGCCTGAACTTGGACTGCCGAGCTCAAAGGAAAGATCAGGGTCAATGTCATCAGTCCCGGTACAATAGATACGGCCATATTTGACGGCGACCCTCAAGAAATGAAGAACGGCTTCGTTTCCATAATCTCAATGGGTCGAATGGGAAACCCGGATGAGATCGCATCTGCTGCACTGTTTCTCGCGTCAGATGATTCTAGTTTCGTTACAGGCATCGAGCTGTTCGTCGATGGAGGCACAGCACAGGTCTAACTGAAAACACAAATCTAACGTCAGGGATTTTATTCCATTTTTCATCCTAAACTGGTAGTCGAAATCGGATTTAGTCCCATAAGTCTAATAACTAGCGAACCGTTTGTTAACTTCAAATTTCGTTCTTAAAAACGATAAAACTTCGCTAGACCTACAGCGCCATATAGAGGAGATTTCGATGTGGCTACTGTTAACAGATTAAAAATAAGTGTGATTAGTCAAATAAAGATGAAAGGATCTGAGTAATGATTTATGAGTAGCAACTGCACTAGAAATGACAACTATGAGTAATGCACGTAGGGGACTCCCTCTAACCAGCTCTCGTATTGAGAAGATATTTCCCAAATTAACTCCAGCTCAGATTAGTCGTATTGCAGAGCATGGACATGTACGTTCGGTACAGTCTGGTGAAGTGCTAATAGAGCAGGGAGATGCATCTGTACCGTTCTTTGTGGTAATCACAGGCGAAATTGAGATTGTACGCCCATTCGGTACACATGAGACTCTTGTTACTGTCCATGGTTCTGGTGAATTCACAGGAGAGGTTAACATGCTATCTCGCCGCCGGTCTCTCGTTCGGGCACGTGCCACTAAGCCAGGCAAGGTAATCGAACTAGATAACCAACAAATACTAACTTTGGTACAGACTGATGCTGAGCTCAGCGATATTCTGATGAGGGCGTTCATCCTACGTAGAGTGGAGCTAATAGCTGCTGGTGTTGGAGACATTGTCCTCATAGGGTCAACACATTCGGCAGGTACACTTCGGATCAAAGAGTTTCTGATGCGCAATGGACATCCATATTCCTACATAGATCTAGAACGCGATACTGACGTACAGAATCTATTGGATAGTTTTGAAATTTCTACCAATGAAATACCAGTGTTGATCTGTAGAGGCCAACTGGTGCTCCGAAATCCCAGTAATCAAGAAATTGCAGACTGCCTTGGCTTCAATGAACCTGTAGACCAAACCCAGGTACGAGATCTCGTTGTCATCGGGGCCGGCCCCTCTGGACTGGCTGCCGCAGTGTATGGTGCTTCAGAAGGGCTAGACGTTCTTGTGCTGGAAACAAGCTCGCCTGGTGGTCAGGCTGGTTCAAGCTCAAGAATCGAAAATTACTTGGGATTTCCCACCGGTATCTCCGGTCAGGAGCTGGCAGCTAGGGCGTATCTCCAGGCACAGAAGTTCGGTGCACATATGCTCGTTGCAAAGGCCACACGACTTATCTGCGACCGTAAACCGTACGTCACTGAACTTGAGAATGGGGCTAGAATTTCTACTCGCACTGTTATGATTGCCACGGGTGCTCAATATCGAAAGCTACCATTGGAAAGCTTGTCCCGATTTGAAGGTGCAGGCGTTTATCACGGTGCTACCTTTGTGGAGGCGCAGTTGTGCGCAGGAGAGAAAGTGATTGTAGTTGGTGGAGGAAACTCAGCAGGCCAGGCTGCTGTATTTTTGGCACAGACTGCAAAGCGTGTGCACATGTTAGTCAGGTCAACCGGTTTGGCTACTAGTATGTCACGTTACCTTATTCGTAGGATAGAAAAAAGTCCTACTATCACATTACGGCCACAAACAGAGATTGTTGCCGTTGAAGGAGGCGATCACCTTGATTCCGTTTACTGGCGAAACAGTCAAACAGGACAGACTGAAAAGCATGAAATCAGACACATATTCGTCATGACTGGTGCCGATCCAAACACTAGTTGGCTCAATGGCTGTATCGCGCTTGACGCTAAAGGTTTTATAAAGACAGGTCCGGATCTATCACCAGATAACCTTAGCGCGGCAGGCTGGTCCCTTATGCGTCAACCATATTTGCTTGAAACCAGTTTGCCGGGTGTTTTTGCGGTGGGTGACGTGCGGGGTGGCAGCATCAAGCGTGTTGCATCAGCAGTGGGTGAAGGATCAATTACGATTTCATTTGTTCATAGAGTACTCCAGGAATAGGAAGGCATATTGCTAGTCACAAACTATAACCTATGGAATGCACACAGAGCAACCCTTCAAGGTGGTAACTTATTTATTGCTGCTACTACCTTTTGCAGCATTTAATATCAATTGGGCAATCTCATTTGGATGAGACAAAAGGGAAGCATGGCTAGAGGGAAGTGAGATAGTAGTAGCATTCATCTGTTTTGCGAACACAAATGCATTTGACCATTCCATTTCCACCACATTAAGCTCTGGATTATGCAGCAGCGCCGCGAAAGCATCCTTACTTTGTACTCCGATAAAGGTTAGAGATTCTAATCTATTGTATCTTGT
>JAATVR010000641.1 GCA_014523665.1 Nitrososphaerales archaeon TH526 | reverse complement strand
TTGACCAGATCTGACCATGTTGTTATCGTTTTACCCTCCTTATCATTAAGTGGCCACGATTCATAAATATAATTAATTATTGCAGATAGATTGTATCGTGGATCGTAGGTTTCGGAGGAAAGCAAGAGATCAAGTCTATCATATATGTCATTCAATTCATAAGAATATGTTTGATAGCTTGAAGGGATGTGAACTGATATAGGCTTTCCATCTATACCTCTGGGAAGAAAATAGGAAACTTTACTGAACGGATCAGGGGATATTTGTAAGAGATCGTACAGCTCTTTATCTCTGGCAGTTACTGTTCCCTGTGCCTCATCTATATATAAGAGATCATCTTCACGCGTATTAAAGACTATGATGGCCACCTCGTTGTTCTTGATCAATTTTTGGTACAAAGAATGCAATAGAAAGAGTAAATAGGACGTTTTCAAATTTCCAGAGATTCCTGATGCATTGATGTGTGCAGCATCCGGTCCTGCTAGATATGACATGGCCATTGGTAACGCTATTTTATTTCCATTGGTCATTTCTATTATTCCAGCCATGACTGGGTCTTCCATTTTTGGGATCCCCAAGGCTAAAAGAATTTCATCCCTATTTGCAAATGCTACCGATGCATTAATTCCAACTGGCATTCTGACAATTACATTATTGTTGCTCCTATCACCTTGTCCTTCATTCTTATTCTGAACATTTGCCATTACGGCTACCCTTGCAATCCTTGTTCCGTGGCCTTGATAATCTCTACCACCAATCATTGCGCTTTCTGAATCATGATGTTCAGATAGGGCCGTTGCACCCCCATTTGGCATCTGCTTGACGCCATGAACATTAGATACAGTTCGCAATTCCTTTATGATGCCTATTGTGCGGGTATTGTAAATATTGTCTACGCACACAAAATCAAACGGTCCTACAATTACGTTAGGACCAATCGAGAACCAAAATTCGTCCATAGTTATTGGAAATTTTTCTGATTCGACTGTTCTACCGATATTATGTCCTAATTCTGCATTCTCACTCTTTGCTAACCCTTCAGTAGTCAAAAGCTCAATTATTCATATATATTTATTATCTATAAAGCTCCTCTATATAGTTAATTTAGACTGTTGATTTTGATCATGTTTAAGCCTCTTGTGTCTCCAAATAGTACAATACATGACTAACAATGGCTGACAATCAAAATTCACATTCCATGAAATAAAAAACTTGATGGGAATCATTACGGCTATTTAGGATAGTATCTTTTGTGCATATCGAACATTTTCTGCAGTAACCACAAATTGAACTCGCAATATAACCACAATGAGCGCATATTTCGGTGTTCCTATTTCTAACAAATGCGTGCATGATATTGTCTTTACATACACGGTGCTAACAATAAAATCTATACTATATATTGTTAAGTGGATGAAAGGTTACTATGTGATTATTTATAGATCACATACTACAAGACAAATTAAATACTTCGTATTTCTTAATTCAATCATCTCCTTTTGAATGCCGCTAAAGAAACTTTGTCAGATGTTTTATAAGAAGAGATTCTATCATAGTCCTCTTTGCTTACTTTATGGCATGTCCTTTGATAGAATCAAAATTTCTATGTAGGGGTTAGTCTTTTGTTAGCTCGATTACACTTGTACTATTAAAAGTAGATGAAGGCTGAATTTCTCTAATGCTAAGATCTTTAAAATCTAATACCATGTTATCAGACCTAAATGTAGCAATAGGTCCAGAATTTATAACTATATAGTCTTTAGCCTTATCGCATCCAGCACCATAAAACTCTGTGTCGGAAGTACGGGCATACCATCCCCCGTTATCAATAAGATCAGTAACCTTTAACCATTTTCCATCATTATTAATATCAAGGTATGATTCCATTTTTACTGCAGTATTATTATTGACTTCAATGTTATAAATGACAACCTTCCAACCTATCCATTTTCCAGTCATCTCTCCTCCGAAGACTCTCTGCTTAAGTCTATCCTCGGTATAACCCCCAGTCCACCAAATAGATTTCTTCCAGCTGACCGTACCATCTGGATGGAGACCACCGAAGTATCCTGTGCCCTCACATGGTTTCACATCGTTACGCTTTCCCCCGCGA
>JAATVR010000640.1 GCA_014523665.1 Nitrososphaerales archaeon TH526 | reverse complement strand
ATTAACTAATATTGGACTCAGCCAAGGGTTTGAGTTTCTGAATGGAATAAAGGGTCAAGGAGCCTTTGGTTTTCAGCTTCCTGTTGCGAGCAGCACCCCTGATGATGAGAATTATAGCCCTCTGGTTCATCTTAACCTTGTGAAATGGAATGACAATGTGACGGTAAGCGTTCTGAAGTCTGCGCCAGAAATTATTTTGGCAAATCAGGAAGGAGATCTACAGATCATTCCTACAAACATCACAATAAATAGCCCTGCTGTGATCTGGTAGCGGATGGAGTTTGGACCTTTGAATTTAATGTCCATTCCTTAAGATTTGGAGTATTCATCACAGACATATTCTATTGGGTCTAATGATTCAGTTCTATCCGGTTGCATGACAGAGCCTTCGTACGATTCTACTATCCCAAAACGCTACTAATAACAAGATAGTCCTTCCTGTTATAACCCCCTTCAACTTAGCAGCTCTGGGGAAGATATCTATTTAGTCCATCAAATGAAATAAGAAAAACTAACCTAAAAAAAAGAAATATTCTTTGACTAGCAAGTTAAGACAGAAATTCACATCATACCATTTATTTAGGCCTGCTTCGCGTAGTCCTTCGCTCCCGTGAAGTCAATTGAAATGCATGGCTCATTGCCGATGACCCAAGCGTTGTGTCCTGGAGGAATCACTGCGCAGTCGCCAGGCCCTGTTTCACTTTCTGTCCCATCGTCCATTACTACATGCATTCTCCCAGAAATGACGTACATAGTGTGCAGAGCTTGACAACTATTTGTTTTAACGATAGGTTTAACGCATTTCTCCCAGCTCCATCCGGGTTCAAATACCCCTCTACCAATAGTAATGTCTCCTAGGTTAACAAGTTCTATCTTTCCTTTTTCGAACGTTCTCGTTTCGTCAGGAGATGAATCTAGGCTTTTCTTTCTCATTACAACGTCATATAATTAATGATATTTAAGAAATTTGAGGCGCTTCATTTCCCCAAAAACATCATAATAGTGGAGACATTTCATTTCGTGGGAAATCACACGTGTTTTTCATCCTATCAACGGATAAACCACGAACCGTTCCATGAATGTATTTGAAATCAATACCACTCGATAGTTCAAAGAAAAAAGGAAGCGTTGTAAGAACCTAGTATTGATATCTAGAAGTAACGTTAGGTCACCCGAAGAGAAGTGATGGGGGACAAATCAATATTCTCTTATGTCGACAGAATCTTGAATATTTGTATTTAAGTGTAATTTTTCTATTTGTGAAGATCGTCAAATTGGTAATTGACTCCAAATCATTAATCTGAAGACTCAAGATTTACTTTCTATTCAATCATGATTTCGATATCAAATTGTACATCTAATTGCAGGCAAGTTTCATATCCTAATTGTCAAAGCGAGGATACTGGGGATACTCTGTATGACTATGACCTCAAACACATTAATTCACATACAATAAAATATGAAGGAGCTGCAGCAGTAAGGTTAGTTAAGAATTGAATATTGTAGGACTTTTGCAAGGCTTAACATTTAGGCAATCATTGTCGAAGAAATTAAAGGAGTATAATCTCGAGATCAATTACGTCAATCCTGACAAGTCTTTAGTTCCACAACTAACACCTGCTCAAATTATTGTGAATGGTTTCCATATGATAGACAGATCGGTAATCGACAGTTGTCCTGACCTTAAACTTGTGCAGCAATCAGGAATTGGAGTAGACAATATCGACATAAAATATTGCTCTTCGAAGGGAATCTATATGGCAAACGTTCCACTTGCTAATGCAATATCTGTTGCAGAACATACTCTTTTTCTAATGTTCTTATTATCAAAGAACATATCTATCGGGACTAGACACCCAACTCCAAGAATAAGCTTGTTGCATACAAGATCGAAGACTAATGCCGGTATGGAGTTACATGGAAAGACCTTGGCAATTATTGGTTTAGGGGTGACTGGCATAGAGGTTGCAAAAATTGCACGAGGACTAGGTATGAGAGTGGAAGCCGTGACTAAACACCCTTCTGCGAAAAGCGAGGGAT
>JAATVR010000639.1 GCA_014523665.1 Nitrososphaerales archaeon TH526 | reverse complement strand
ACTCAGGTTTACCACATCTATTTCGGCTGAATGTGCGGTAACATAATCGATTCCTGCTATAATGTCTGATATGGAACCAGCACCAGTACTGTCAAGAACCTTAATTGACCAGAGGCGTGCGCCAGGAGCAATTCCAACAACCCCTATTGCGTTATCTTTTGCAGCAGTTATTCCAGCCACGTGAGTCCCATGCCCGTTGTCGTCGTCTGCTGAAGAAGTGCCGGGTACAAACGTTTTTTCGTGGTAGACATTGAGGTCTGGATGGTCAAGATCTATTCCAGTGTCAAGTATCGCAATGTCTGCATCAACGGCCCCGCTCCCGTCGCCAGAAGCAGTCAGGCTTGCATCCCCATCCACTCTGTCTACTCCAACTGGCAAGGTCTGCCCTAACGCGTGGACTCTCTGATCGGGCTCGACGTAGGCGACTCGAGGATCTTGCCGCAATTCCGAGACTAACGAAGTACTCGAATTCCCTGACGTCTTCATTACGTAACCATCCAGGGCATGTTCATAGAGGTTGAGAATCTCGGCGCCTTTGGTTCTTGATTCTTCTGCCATTGCTCTAACTTCATCCGCCCTCAATCTAGCACTATTTGATTCGGTAGTCATATTCGCTTCAGGCTTGAGTACAACAATATATTGTCCTCTTATCGGTTCCCTGGCTGCCTTTATTAGCTCGTAACGGTCGTTTTGAGCACCCAAGATGGCCTCTTCTACCGGACTGATTGTTTTTGTTGGTGTTGTAGCATTAGGTTGGTTCGAAGTATCGATATCCATTACGACGGTCCCATTCATACTACTTAGCCCGTATTCATCAACTGCCTTATACGTGAAGTTATCCAGGCCAGAGTATCCCTCGAAAGGAGTATACCTGACACTGGCAGAATTTGTACCTGTGCTCAGATTTCCATGGTCAGGGAGCTTGACTATGTAGTAAGTCAGATGATCTACTAAATCTGAATCACTACCATTGAGCATGATTTCGAAGGAGGCCGCAGAAGTAACCATTGCGTGAATATCCGAGACCACTGGGGCGTTGTGAATGCTTGATTCATTGTTATTTGTGCCGTTACTGGAATGTGAGGCGGGTAATTGAGGGTCTCTCATAAAAGGGATACCTTCTCCTTTTGCCTCAGGAACGATCGTAGGCTTCTCATTAGCGCTCCTGACATTCACAGCCAATTCACGTAAAGTAACATGCTCATCATTTTCGGAATCTCCATAAAATGTGATCCTAAGATATCTCCCATCTTTGGTAGGAAGCCCGTAGTGTTCTTTAAGTTCGGTTGTTCCACTGCTTGAACTTCTTAATACATCTTCAAAAGTTGTTCCGTCCCTGGATACTGACACTACAAAATTATTTGATTTTTCCTCTCCATCAGACCAACTCACGTCAATTGAACAAATTTTCTTTACACTGCCTAAATCTAATTGCAGAAAGGATCCAAGGTCTCCTGCTGACCACTCTGTTTCAGAATCGCCGTCCAGTACATTCATTGTCTTATCATCTTCATCCTCGTCCTCATCCTCATCGACATCACTGGATGAAACAGATTGAACGGGGGCTTGCAAGCAGGATATGCCATTGCTCGAATTGAGTATGGTTAGTTGAGGATCAAGACTTTGGTCAGAATACTCTTCTGCAGCACCTTGCAACGACGATGCCAGTTCTTCATCTACCTCATCCCCTTCCACCGTTGCAAAAACCATTGCGGCAGGAATCTGAGAAGTTAGCGTTGAAGTCAATATTAACAAGGTTATTGCAATGTAAATCGGCGCCTTAGTGCGGGCGATATTTTGTCTAATATGAGATTTCATCACTTGATTCACTCCCTTAGTTCTCGGATCCCTTTATTTTCTGGATTCGCGGCATTTCCTACAATAGCATAAAAAGCATACAAATGATACGGAAACTTTAAGACGAGATCTTTAATGGAGCACCTAAATGTTGTCATTTCATGCACTTCGATGATAACCTAGTATTTATGCCGAGTCCAATTTT
>JAATVR010000638.1 GCA_014523665.1 Nitrososphaerales archaeon TH526 | reverse complement strand
TAATATGGAAAGATATAGAAGGACTATCGATACATTGAACAAATCCTTTTTTGCCATGAATTACTGAGAGAACAGGCATAATCAATTGTATCCATCGCGAATTAAAATAATTCAGTGTATTGCACACACATTAGTTAGTTCGTAAGTTATCATCTGATTCTTCGAAGAACAATCAATAAAGTATCTGTCCTCTAAGTAAGATACTTAATACATCCGGCATCTCATCTGTTTTTCGAAGTACTAGGCATGAGAACAAAACTGCACGAACAATACTTCTCATGTGGTCAAGTTGGCTTAATGCATACTATATCAATTAAATAATTCCCTATTCTTATCAATATAGGGTAACAATTCAGTTTCTATAATATCTTTTACATCAGTACCTACATCAAATGATAGAAGAAGAAAGAATTTAGCCTCACTCGCTTCTTGGTATTGATGAAAAAATCAGTGTCTTCAAGGCTTCAAAATGTGTATGTAGATTGAACCGATTAGATATATTGAAAGTAGTACAAATTGAGCTATAACTGATTCTAATGTGGGATGAATTCCTGTCATAAATCCTGTTCTGTACTAGTAAATGACCAACACAGAGCCTGTAGCTAACAGAGTCGTCTTGCTTATACTAGAATTATACATTGACATTATTTTGCAAGTGTAATCTTTCATACTTGATGGCTTCTCTAATGATCGTAAATTCTACTTGTTCGGCCATCTTGCTTAATTTTGAAATATCTTCTCTATAGTCTTCAAAAGACGAGTAATCCTTGGTACCCATGAAAACCTCTCTGATATTACATCCTAGCATAGCAATCTCTATTAGAAACCATACCTCTATGCCCCAACCGTTAGGAGAATCAGGTATTTCTAGCATTCTCTGCCACAGCTGCCTCCTTGCACAAACCTCACCACTTAAAGGTTGCTCAAAATGAGACAACTCTAGAAAGAATATATTTAACATGGGCCTTGCGATAAGTTTTGTTACTGCTGCGTCTCTCGCATGTCTTTCATAAAAACCTCTCGCCATATCACAATTGTCTACTAGCAACGTACTTACCAAGTTGTTTATCCATTGCTGAGATAGATTCTTTATGTCTGCATCAAGGAATAGAATGATATCAGCCGATCGGGCTATTGCCTCTCTTATACCGGCTTTCATAGCTATTCCTTTTCCAGGGAAAATCTGCGCTGGTTGTTGGATTACAGTTGCACCTGCTCTGGTCGCTAATTCCGCTGTCTTATCATTGGAATATGCATCAACAACTATTATCTCTGGATTAAAACTACTTCTTGATGCTGTCGAAACTGTATTTTCGATGGTACCCTCTTCGTTCTTAGCAGGAAAGATTACTATGACTTTTAGATCATTTTTTGCAACATTAATGTCGTTGTTTTCAATGTGATGGAAAGTAGTATCCATATCGATTCATATTAATAATTGGCTTGATACTTACAAACGTATCCCTAAATCCATGATCACATTGTGGAGAGGGCAAGGTACAAGTACATTACGATACAAGTTATTTTGTCCTATCATATCTTTCGTAATGGACAAGATTATTCAACTCCAATCTCTTAAATCTTTCTGGCTTTTCAGCCGGATATCCTAATGCAATTATGCCTATCGGTTTAACATGTACTGGTAATCCAAGTATTTTTGTAACTTTGTCATCTTCAAATGCTCCAACAAAACTTGCTCCAATACCCTCATTAACAGCACTCAATAGGATAATCATAGAAGCAAATGCGCCATCGATAACACTATAGAATTCTGTGCCTCTTTTTCCGTACCTATTAACGGATCTTGACGTGTTTGAACACACAACTATTAAGACTGAGGCATCTTCGACTTGACTTTGTTCTAGTGACGCTCGACATAATTTCTTTTTTGTAATAGGATCAATTGCTACGATAAACTCCTGTACTTGAGTATGCCCGGCACTAGGCGATCTGTGTGCATTTTTAAGTAGTTTATTAAGTATTCCAGTTGGAATCTGTCTGTCTTGCTGATATTCTCTTATCATCTTTCTTTTCTTAACTACTTCATCGAAATCCATTATAATGTATACGATACTCAATAATAAAAATCGATAATAGGTAATAGTAGATGAGTTACCTATGACTTCATCGTGCCATATTGCAGCAATTGTATATACATATAGATCTATGTTAGATGATCATACTAACGCAGTGAAGCATAAGTAGCAAGTCAACGAGCATGGATATACTCTAGATAGGAACGTAAAAAAGAAAAAGAAAAAGATTTTCTAGGAACTAGGAATAGGTTTTGATCTGATTTCAGATATAATTGCTGGATCCATAAAAAATCTCGTTATCCCTATCACGATGGGAATTCGAATACGTCTGACTTCGTAGACAAGAAAAAGAAATTATTGCCTCTTTCGTGCAAGGACAATTGAAGTTGTGTTATATGCCACTCTATGATTAATCGTTATGTGGGTCTATTGATCGCCTGCTATTTTACAACAATAACTGT
>JAATVR010000637.1 GCA_014523665.1 Nitrososphaerales archaeon TH526 | reverse complement strand
GCTATACAGTACTACGACAGAGCCTTAGCAGTAGATCCTAGCGATGTTGATGCATTAGATGGCAAAGGTCTAGCTCTTTACAATTTAGGTAGAACTGAAGAAGCTATACAGTACTACGACAGAGCCTTAGCAGTAGATCCTAGCGATGTTGATGCGAAGAATAACAAAGATAGCGCTTTATTGACGGCTCCAGCTGATCCTATTCAGAACAATACGGCTTCAAACATAACTCAGCTTGCTACTGTTCCCTCTACTGTTAATCAACCAATTGCTTCTGCATCATTAACTCCAGTAGTTATGGAATCTGACGAAAGTAGTAGCAGTAGTGGTGGGAGTGGTGATGATGATGAAGACGAGAATGATGGTAATGATGGTAATGATGGTAATGATGGTGGTGACGGAGGTTCTGATGGAGGTGGAGATGGTGGTGACGGAGGTTCTGATGGAGGTGGAGATGGTGGTGACGGAGGTTCTGATGGAGGTGGAGATGGTGGAGATGGAGCCGAAACTCAATGATAATCTCTAGTTTCGTTTGGTCGTTCAGGAATTTTTCATAAGAGAACGACTCTCAAATTAGATGGCTATCGTAACAATTTTTTCCCCCTTTAGCAATGAATTTATTTGGTATTTTTATTCTAACATCTCCCATAACGAAAAAAGTGGTACCATTATAAAACTATGCAGTTAAATGTTAGCCAACATACATTTCGGAGACGAGTTAGCTTAATTCCTTCTCAATATGTGCAATCAGTTCTTCAATCGACACTGGTTTTCTAATAAGAATTTTAGGCTGGAAGACATGGAATACATACCGTACCAAGAGTGAGGGGCCTATAATAGGCCGTATTAAGGGTAGGCCCTGCTGACGCGAATTCTCCTTAGGTGTAGCAACAATTCGATATATGCCTGGTTCTCCGTCAAACCTCATACCAACAAATGTAGAAACATAACTCAAAATGTCCTCCAAATGATAGTCTTGCATGCCCGATCTGAGGACAAGTTTGGATTAGAATAGGGCTTGCTCTTTACGTTAGTCATTGCGAAAAGTTCATGAGGATATAGATAATACTATCCTCTATGAAACCTCCGGTACTGTAGCCATTGCCAAGTTCTGCATGCAATGTGGATATGTATATGTCAGATGTGTAGTAAATAAGTATAACAGTATTCCTCAAATAATTCTAAGCAACATTAACCAAATATCAGATTTCCCAGACTAATCTACAAATTTGAGCATTAGAGAGAATCAGACTTAGCAAGCAATTCAGATCAATTGCTATTAAGTGACGTCTTGCAATAATTGAACTTTTTTTTGTTAGTCTAGTGTTTCTATCAATTAGAATCCAACTATGGATTAGAATCCAACTAATGCTTAATGAATGTTGGAACATTTTTTTCTAACGACAGTAACATAAGATAGCAGCTCTTAAATTGGCAAAAGAATGTAATGAGGCGTTATTCAAGCTTACTGCAGAAGGACCGTCGGTAATGTATGTTAAACTCCTAGAAGAGAGGTTAGAAAGAATTGAAGCTAGAGAAATCAATCGATAATTTAGCTAAAAAACTTGATAGACTTGATCCCCAATTTTCATCTTATAACAGGACTGGCTTAACTCATTGGAAGGATAAGCCTATCATATCGCTAGAAGATTGGACTAAATTTAGAGATAAACCTTATTCATTACATAGTTTTCCTGATGATTTCGAGCAAATGTTGACTTATCTATCAGTAGAAGATGATCTTGAGGAAGACCGTGAACGAAAAGGTATAGAAAAATGGAATTCAGATTATCTCGAGTTAATGGAATACACAAAGAATCCAAATAACGGTAAGTTGAAGTGCTTTCACTGCTAGCTAAGTCCGGCTGGAGACGATCCGATATTCATAGGAATCAATAGATTGGTTTCTAAAGGATTGATTGATGGGAAACTAGAGAAGATTGAGATACAATATCCTTGTCAAGTAGTAAACAGATTTCAATGTCCTTATGGAGGGACTGATAGTAAGCAGATGATGATCTTCGAGCTATAAATTCCAGCTTCGATGTTGACGATCTCTTTCGACTACAAAAGATGTCTTTTGCTGTCGAAATTTCATTAGCAAAGGCGAGAAAGGAAGATTCAAAAATAAGGATACAGAATAAAGAAGAGTTGATTCACGCATTAAAGGACAAGAAAATGTTCACCGAGATATTGAAACAAGGAGCTGAAGCACCAGAAGTAAACGAATATATTAGAACCTATCTAGCAAAAAAATCAAGATTATATTCTAGATTATTTTACTAAGCTGAAGGATAACGTGGATTTGGAAGAATTACGATTTTATTGAATTCTCGTCAAATAGTCGTTTGCGACGAATGGAATCTAATATGGTCAAGAATTCATTCTCATCAATGTTCTTATCTGTATTATCAATCATTTCATTAGACCATCTGATTCTTGGTCTCAGTCCTAATAGTACTAATTATTTTTCCGATCCTAGCCTTTGCTATTTCGAATTTGTCATAATCTATTTCAATCCCTATGAACTTTCTATCATTTTGGACTGCTGCAGTCCCGGTCGTACCTGAACCCATCATTGGATCAAATACCGTCTGTCCCTCTACAGTGAGTCTAAAAATTATGTGCTCAGCTTCTACTATGGACTGTTTCCACTCATATATCACTTTAGATGGAGTATCAGACTTTATTATATCCGATAGGAAATCAGTGGTAAAGAGCTTATCTCCTTTTATGAACCACAGCAACGGCTTCCACTTTATTGTAACTTGTCTAGGATAGTATTTCGCAAATGATCCAGAAAGAACAACTGCAATAGACCACTAATAGGTTAAGCCTACATTTTCCATAATCTCCATGACTTTAGGGATTGCATAGTGACCCACATAGGTTACCAGACTGCAACGAACACTACTACTGCTTTTGCAACGTAGAGACTGCAAGTGTGATAGACGAGTACCTCAAAGAGCGTACCGATAGTGGCGAGGTATTGCAGAACGATACGCCGCTTATCAGAGACCTCAGTGCACTGAATACAAAGAAGGTTAAGCCATTGACTATCTATAACATCAAGTATATCGTCCACGAGATCGTTGAAAAGTCAGGCGTCAGAGACACTTTCCAGTTTACGGGAGAAGTGCACCTCTCTCATCGCTTCCGTAAGTTCTTTGTAACGCAATGTGAGAGTTCGTCTATGAAATCGGTTCATGTCTCTATGTTAACGGGTCATGATATGGGCATCAAAAAACACTACTATTTACCCAAAGAATCTGACCTTCTGGAAGT
>JAATVR010000636.1 GCA_014523665.1 Nitrososphaerales archaeon TH526 | reverse complement strand
TATGACTCAGACTCATCATCCTGTCCAAGAACATTACCTGAGGCAAAATTTGAAATAAAAAGCGGCGCGATGATAAACATCATAACAGTGATGTTTACTCGTCTCATGGAAGGGATCATTTCTAATCTGTATCACGAAAGCTGATATGAATAATTTAAACTAGATCTATATGATCTATATTAAAAACAAGACACTTCAACGCTTTCCCCCTGTGGACCTTGGCTGTGCCAAATAATCATCAAGGATCCGTGGCCCCCCATGCTCGGTGATGATGATCTACAACCGTCAACCATTCAATATTCTCCAAGAAAGTTTGTCTAAAACCGCATAGATCTATATTCAACTATTGTATTAATTGATTTCATTTACACCAAGTTTTATTCTAGCTGAGAGTATTACATTTGATATACTCAACCAAAATAAACAAGAGGTCAAATTCCCATGCATGAATACATCAGAGAAACTTCATCCTGGAAGTACAACATTTGCAGATGTTGTGATTACAGGACTTCCTTTACATGTGTTAAGTGTAAATACTGCTGGAGCTGTCATTGGAAAAAAGAACGCTTAGAAAGGAATGAACTTTTAGGGAATAGAATTCTACCAAGCGAGAAACAATTGATAGCAAGTGATATGGTAAATAGCGATAAACGACCTACAGGAGTATCTCGATTGAGACAAGAAAGAACGGAGATCGTCGAACAACAGCATCCTCATATGAGGCCAATGATTAACGTATTTGGTGAGGAAGAACCAGATCCCATATGCAATTACCTAAATTGCAACCACGCATTCTCTCTTTATAAGGATAGAAACAGTCGTTGTAAAAGTGCTGCTTGCAACTGCCGACATCCACAAAACTCCGTGATAGGATTAAGATAATAATGAATTCGATGTTAATTGTTCTCCTCTTGTTGAAGGAAAGGGTATTCTTGTGTTCACCTAAGGATTCTAGACACCCAAAAAAAACCACGATGTTTTGGTGAAAGACCTTTTACTTTTCTGCCTTTAGCAGAGAGTATCCCAATACTCCTGCGCTTATGACCAAGAATGATACAAATAATGATATTATTGGTTCCAAGCTAAATGTCAGCCCTCAATATGGGTGTAGTTTCACCCCTGTACTCTGCGTAAACCTCTGGATATTGTCTTACCAGTTCAGTATTAACATCTAGAACATTAACGTACTGCGGCGCAAATACGATAAGATTTTCAATCCTGTTTCTTTCTATATTTAGCTCGATAAGGGTTAGAATGGTATTAATCGGGATCTCTGTCGCTTTGCTTACGTTTGCTGCTTGTGCAAAAGCATCTTCCGGAGTGATGTGAGGATCAACTCCTGAAGCTGTTTGTGCTGCCGGTCTAGCATGTAGAAATTTTGGTGAAGTAAATTCTTGGCCTATAAGTATGGAACCCACAGCGTCCTTTCCATTCAGCGTAATCATACTTCCATTTGATTGAAAAGGAAAGATGCCTTGACCTATTCCCGTAAGGATAAGTGGATATGCAATACCGGTCATTAACATCATCAGTATGACGACTCTAATAGAAGAGCTCAAGTTCTTTCTGAGTAGTTCGCGTATACTAGTCTGACTAAGTCCATGATGGTCAGTCATATTTTCTCTTATTTTTCGCATTTACTCTACATTCTCCTCCTTCTTATCCCATAAATACAGACAGTATCATATCAATTGCCTTAATACCAATAAATGGCAACGCTATACCGCCTAGCCCATATATTGTCATGTTTCTAAGGAACATCTTTTCAGGCGTTTCTGGCCTGAATTTGACTCCTCTCAATGAAAGTGGAATAAGCGCCGGTATAATTAAAGCATTAAATATCAGCGTAGACAGAATTGCAGTTTCAGGACTGTGAAGCTGCATTATGTTCAGTGCTTCGAGCTTTGGATTTTCCACCATGAACATTGCAGGTAATATTGCAAAATATTTTGCAACGTCATTGGCAATGCTAAATGTAGTGATTGCACCTCTAGTTATGAGCAACTGTTTTCCAAGCTTTACCACCTTTAGTATATTGGAAGGATCGGAATCCAAATCAATCATATTGGCTGCTTCTTTGGCGGCTGCCGTTCCACTGTTCATAGCTAGACCTATGTCTGCTTTTGCTAACGCGGGAGCATCGTTTGTCCCATCGCCCATCATCCCTATTATATGGCCCTTCTCTTGTTCCTCTACAACTCTTCTTAGCTTGTCAGTGGGTCTTGCTTCCGCCATTATCTGGTCAACGCCTGCTTCTCTGGCTATAACCTGGGCAGTCAATTGATTATCCCCTGTTATCATGACGGTTGTAATTCCAGTAGATCTTACTTCATCCAGATTTTGTCTTATGTTTTCTTTCAAGTTATCTTTGAGAACTATTAATCCGATTACTTCATCGCCAATAGATACAGCCAAAGGAGTTTCCCCTTTCTCTGCAATTTCCCGAGCTTTCCATTTAAGCTCAGCCTCATTCACCCCAGGATTAGCTGATTTAAGTATGCCATCGACAGCACCTTTAAGGATCTTAACCTGTTCTGCTCCTCCTTTTCCTTGCTCCCTACCTGCACCATTGGCAATTCTTTCTATATCCATGAGAATATCATGTACTTTACTCCTACTGGCACGATCGATATCCTCTTCAAGAACATCAATCGAAGTAGTTGATGAGTCAGCAACACTCTCGTCTACAACTGTTCTGGCAATTTCTCTGAATTCTTCTTCTTGTTCTTTGTTGAGTGCAGACACTTTCTTGCTTGCTATAAATTCGATTCCACTGAATCGTGTTTCAGCGCTAAACTCGATTGATCTGGCTGCAAGAATCTTTTCTAATAACGGCGGAATGTATTTTTTCTCTTCAGATAGATCTACAATTGATTTACCTTCATGTGTTACATCATGAATAGATGCCGCAAATGCGGCCTGACCTACATCCTCTTCCGTATATCCTTGCATAGGAACAAAGCCAATTGCACTTCTACTACCCTCTGTAATTGTCCCAGTCTTATCCAGGATCAATACATCACAATCACCGGCCGCTTCAATACCTTTTCCTGATTTAGCAACTATATTGTCTCTTCCCAGTCTTGTAATTCCTGAAATTCCTATAGCCGGGAGTAGTCCACCAATAGTAGTTGGCATTAAAGCAACAAGTAGAGCTATGAGTGTCGCTATGTCAACATCATAACCTAATGAATATGCGAGAAACAAGAGAGTTCCAATAACTGTGACGAATATGATTGATAAACCCGCGAGAAGTATCGTCAATGCGACCTCATTCTTACTTTTTGGCCTTGTAGCATTCTGAATAAGGTTAACCATCTCATCAAGGAAACTCTTGCCGACTTCTGCAGTAATTTCTATTATCATCTTGTCACTGGCGACCCTTGTTCCGCCAATTACATGATCTCCTTTCTCTTTGAATACAGGGTTAGACTCACCTGTCATCATTGACTCGTCCACAAACGCCTTGCCTTCATTCACTAAACCATCCCTTGGGATTATCTCACCCACATATACTACTACTTCATCTCCTGGTTTGAGGCTTGTAGATGTTACAATTACTTCTTTTCCATGTGCTACTTTCCTAGCTGATACTTCTTTTTCCAAGGTTCTAAGCGAAGTGACTCTGGCTCTCGCCTGAGCCTCTGACAGAGATTCAGAAAATGTAGCAAACCATACTGTTAATATTAGAATTATCGCCACTTCAAAATAAAGAATCTGATTTTGAGAAACAAATTCAGGTGATATATTTGGAAACATAGCGATCACTAGCACTACAAAAAAACCTGCTTCCACAGTAAACATTACAGGGTTTTGCTTAGCCAAGTACCACGGATTCAATTTTGAAATTGAGTCGATTAATACTCTCCTGTCCGTAAGCATCGAAAATGATGACGTCGATAAATGTCTTGAAGATTTCGAATTATTATGATCACTATTATTAACGGAGTTACTACCATTAAGACCGCCATCGTTACCATTAGGAGCTACACGTGAGTCTGTTCCACGCATTCCGTTTAGGCGTATCCTTTTAAAAGTTCTTTTTAACATTATCTTATCTCTCATATTCATCCTACATTGAAAATGGCCCTATTACTATGAATGGGAAGAATGTCAATGCCGTCAGCAGAAATGTTATTACCAATAATACAGTTATAAATAATGGACCCTGGGTTTTGATAGGTTCGATAACTTCTTTTCTATCCTTGACGGTAAATGAGCCAGCTACAGCTAGCATCAGGCCTAATGGAACAAACCTACCCAACAGCATAACTATGCCTGTGGACCAATTCCAAAATGGAGTATCTGCTGATGCCCCAAAGTAATCAGATCCGTTGTTTGCTGCAGCAGACGTGAACTCATATAGTGCTTGAGTATACGTAAATGGAGTTACTTTCTCTTCTGTTATCGCTTGCACATTTCCTGTTACAAAAGAAATTACAGTGGGAATTAAGATAATTGCCGGATGGAGCAGGAAAATCAATGCTGCTAACTTGACATCTCTAGGACTGATTTTCATACTCATAAATTCAGGAGTCTTGCCTACCATCAAACCCACTATAAATAATGTTAGCACTACGTACATTATCATAGTCATCATACCCGTGCCTACTGCGCCTGGAATTGCTTGAACAAACATTCCAAGAAAAAGTGATATTACTGCATTTGGGGACATCCCTGCCAGGGCGGAATTTACTGCACCAGTATTGGTTGCTATTGAAGCTATGTTAAAGAATACGCTCCCAAAACTTCCGAATCTTGTTTCTAACAGATCGGGACCGCTGACCTGTGACAGCCCCAAGATAAACATTATTCCAAATCCAATAAGCATCACGATCAAGACTGATACCCCTCTTCCTTTGCCCACTAACTTTGCAAATGCAATTGGGAGGGATAACGGTATTATCATTATCAAAAAGATTTCGTACGCATTAGTGAGCCCATTAGGATTTTCGAATGGGTGTCCAGAATTTGATCCAAAGAAACCACCTCCATTGTTGCCAAGTTCTTTTATTGATTCTAATGATGCCACCGGTCCTGTTGTTATCACCTGTTCCTTGCCCTCAAGTGTTTCTACTGTAAAGGAGGGTTCTAGAGTTTGAGGAACTCCTATAGCCATCAACAATAATGTTGAAACAAATGAAACTGGCAATAATAGAGTTATGACGATACGTGTAAAGTCAACATAAAAATTCCCTAATCCGAAATTCTTTCTAATAAAAGCTCTGATAAATGCAAAAGACGCCGCTATGGCAGAACCTGGAGCAACAAACATCACAAAAGTAATGCCAATCATTTGAGCCAAATTTGAAAGCTGCTGATCACCGACATAATGCTGTAAATCAGTATTTGTAATGAAAGACGCGGCAGTATTGAAGGCTAGATCAATAGAGAACCCTTCTGATCCTGGAGTTGATAGGGGTAATACATCCTGTATTATCAAAATTGTGAACAATATTCCAGCTACTATTCCGTCAGTAAGCAATAACGCAAACAAGTATTCTTTCCATGTCATTTGTCTATTTGCATTAATTCCAACCAATTTGTAAAATCTATTCTCTATAATTGCCAGCGTTCTTTCCAGGGGTCTAATTTCATAGGATATCATCCTAGCAATGTATAAACCAAAAGGAACTGCTAGGCTTAACGTCCCGCCCAAGATAATGACAGTCTGTATTATTGTGTCCACATAGGTCATCTCTTAACCGTTTATCCGGTCTATTTTGGCAGATAAACCAGACATGAGTAATATAAATATTGTGGTGGCATTAGATAGTAGTAATCCAACAAAGACTATCGTATATACTATCATAATCTGTATTCTTTCTTTATGTTTGCTTTTTTATTCTTTCAAAAACTTACTTGTGGTTTGTAATGTTCTAGATCCCCAGCGGATATATCTACCAAAACATTATTTTGATCGTATTGTCTAACAAAGTACGTGGGAATTTCATATTTTATGTTCAATGGAGCACAAAATATGAACATTAGACCGTTCTGAAGTGCACTAATGTTCCCTATTGTTACATTATCACACGTAGAAACTTCCTTGTTTAGCAACGAGTCGAGACCCTTTGACTCCTCGACATGGGAAGAAATTCGATTCTTATTGCCCTTTTCTAATCTTGAGGATGTTTTATTTATTGAAAGAAAACTCTTGTCTTGTAGGTATTGATGTACAATTTTGTTCTTGTCTCCGTTTTGTGATGCGGTAAGCTTTTTTGCACCGGTTCCTGTCCATGCAACACCTAGTACTGTTTTTCCAAAAACCAGTGCTATTGCTACGACAGAACCTATTATAACACTAACAATTATTGCTGTGTCCAATCAGGTCCCTTACTATCAGATGTACCCGATATGATACAGAGATATATAGATTGCTAGTTAGTTTAAATAGTGATTTTTCACTTTCAAATAGTAATGTGTCAGTTGATGTAGACTGTCATGATATGCTTCGTAGCATTACGGTAGGTCGACTTCATTATGCTTATATGTATTATTGGAATGATTACTAGCAATAACCAATTAACCAGACAACGATCGACAATAAATTAAATGATATCCTAATATCAGATTATTGTCATGAAGTAAAACAAATCTTTTTGTAGTCGACACCTAAGATCAAATTGTCAGGGTCTCTGTTTAACACCTCTATGCCACAGTCTTGTCCATTTACTATCGCATAGGTAAAGCTCCACAATCCTCTTAGATTTTTATCAATGTTACAATTCTCTCCTAGATATTCTCTAACCTCAGGATTCATTTCGAATGCGTTCTGTACAGCATCAAAATAATTCACTCTTTGACGGTTTCTAAGGTTTCTCGCAACTGTCGCAGAATTCCTGATCGTCTCGCATATCCTCGTAAATGCCTTAGTAACTATTTCAGATGATATTTTTCGTCCATTACCGTAAATTTCACTATAACAATCAGTACAAAGTATTATTTTACGTCTAGATAAACCATAGTTGTAATAATAATTCACTTCATATATGCAACACGGACATTTCTCAAGATCACAATAATGACATGTTATTCCCTCAAGAGGGGACGCGATATCATTGTTTGATATCTGTTCATCAGTTTTACCATAACATGCGTCGGAATAATTTTGTTGCCGTTGTTCATAACCTCTGCTCCGCTCGCAATCATGAATCTCGACCAAGGGTAAAATAGCAATTCATCTCGAATATTAATTATGGTATATATCGTGTATTTTTACATTAATGTATAATTTTGTTGAGTTCTACGGGATTGCTAGCTGCTTGGATAGGGTCGATTCTGTTTCTGCATTAAGCTTGCACGCTCGCGGAACTACGTGATTGTTAATCACGAACTTAACAGAGTCTGAATTAGGATGCTCCATTTTCAACTTGGTGTTAGCATACCGGCAAAGAGGCTGAATTTTGTACCTATAGCTCAGCTCTGCTAAGGCCTTCAGTTTCTTCTGTGTATGGCTAAATAAAGAGGGTTGATTAGGAACCCCCTAATTAAAAAATTTTACCTAATTTAGGAAACTACGAGGATTTAGTATCCAGCGGAAGCTGCAGCTTGAGTATACGCCGCAAATGATATTTGTGCTCTTGACTCTGTTCGTGTATCTGCGTATGCAATTCGCAGACTATTACTCCTAAGCATACGTCACATTCCTTGCCTTTTCTCGTACTACAATATTCACACATGAACATCAAAGTCTCACAAATTGAATGGGCCAGATCCCACCTAAAAACTGTGCGGAGACTCCATTTCTATCAGACGATGAAAATCAATACACAGGCATATGCAGCCACCAAGCATGAAAGCCAGTAAGCACACTATCGAGCTATTAGTGGCACATTAAAAAGAGTGCAAATGCTCTAGCAAGATCGATGCAACAAGAAACTAGTAGAGGATTCAGCACTAAGAAAAAGTTTCTATAAGGTCTATATTTTCAATAGGTTTCAAGTTAGATCATTTTCGAGACTCTTATTTAGCTTCCCTGGATAATTGAGATTGTGGCTTGGTTC
>JAATVR010000635.1 GCA_014523665.1 Nitrososphaerales archaeon TH526 | reverse complement strand
CGCTAGTTCTTCACAAGGATGCATTTAAAAACAGATTGGTAAAGTTCCAAGATGGTAGACACATAAGTTTGCCGGCGCCCAACAGAGCTGATTTAATTGAGGCTGGATACAATTTAGTGGAAATACAATCCCCGAGCTTGTGGATCGAAGACAGAATTCTTGTTACGGGGGAAATACCTAGAACCAATGATTTTGAAAAAGGATTTCCAAATCAATATTCGGAGATAGATGGGAAAATGGAAAATGATCCATTAATCAAAGATGATCAAGCTATTGTTTTGAATATTAAAGACAAGGGGCTTGTAGTTATTACGGGTTGTGCACATGCTGGAATAATAAATATTATAAAATACGCAAAGGAGTTAAGTAGAGAGGATAGGATCTACGGTGTGATTGGAGGAATGCATCTAACAGGTGGAGTATTTGAACCATTAATCCCCAGAACAATCGATGAACTAGAACGAATGAAGCCGAGATTAATTATTCCTTGTCATTGCTCGGGTTTGAAAGCTGTGACTGAAATAGCCAAAAATATGCCTAATGCTTTTATCCAAAACAGTGTGGGAACTAATTATATCTTCTAAAGAATGAATGATAAATATTGGATTGAAGAAGACACGAGCACACAAGAGCATTCCGGCGACTGGCACGAACATCCCGATGGAGGGTCGCACGAGCTCGGCGCCGGTCCCCCGCCACCACCCTGGAAGCACGATGGCGTGCGGGTGATTCCGGGAAACCGGCTCGACGCCAACACGGCCCAGACACCGGGCATGGATCGCAAGGCCGCGATCAACTTTGCCCGCATGGGCGCTCAAAAGCTGTGGGCCGGCACCGTGACCATCCACGCAAACGCCAAAACCGGGGCGCACCATCACGGCCATCTGGAGAGTGTGATCTACATCGTCAAGGGCCGTGCACGCATGCGCTGGGGCGGCCATCTAGAGTTCACGGCGGAGGCCGGGTCGGGCGACTTCATCTACGTGCCCTCCTACGTTCCGCACCAGGAGATCAACGCCAGCCCGACCGAGGTGCAGGAGTGCGTGCTGTGCCGCAGCGATGGCGAGGCGGTCGCGGTGAACCTGGACATCGAGCCTGTAGAAAAGCCGGAGCAGGTGCTGTGGATCGATCCCACGCATCCCAAGGGCGGCGTCTAGGCAACAAGACGAGCCGAGCCATTAACCCCATACGTGATACTGCAAAGATACCAGAAGCAGGAGACGAAGGCGGCGGCGGCGGCGGAGGTGATTCAGAAGACTCCAGCAGTGATGGTGGCGACAGTAATCTCGACTTAAGTTAAGGTGGCGAAATCTCTTATCTAATGCCAAAATAGTAGGCTCATTCTGAAAGCATCAAATAAGTCATCGTGACTAGTTGCTTCCTTATTTAGGACGCCATTCTCTACAGCAGTCCTGAGAGCATTGAATAGTTTGTTATATCTAGGGGGGGATAGCCATATACCCATCTGGGATTCTATTAGTTCTTTGCAGTGTGTCGCAGATAAACAAAATATTCATTCGACTTAATAATTCAAAACATCTGTCCTTTGTAACAGTAGTAGAGGCGGCGACGCTATGTCCTTAGGTGAAATAGGCAACAGCTTAATACCACAATCATAATAGCTTAACCACCCTTTTTTATTCTAAAATATTGCAAGCGATTTCATTCGTGACATTCTAACTAGTAACGCTTACCATATCTAACTAGAACACGGCATTTGGATTTTCATCTCGCCAACTGATGTCCTTCCCTGTTTCAGGGAACTGCAGTCCTTGGTAATCAAGTCCTAAGACGTGGGCTACTCTTTCTCTGTAATTAGTAGATTCGAATTTACTATTTGGCTGAGGGAGATATATAGACTGGTCACCTTCCTCTCTTGGCGGGAGCGTTTACAGTAGTGACTCCTGCTGCATATGGAAGGGTCAAACAATTTGCCGCTAATACCAAAACATCAGCGACATCCTAAATGCAACAAAGCAATCATCACGAGAAGTAGCCTCTTTGTCTAATGATCCTGTTCCGTCCTCTACTGCAGTTTGTATGTCTAGTACGAATAGCAGCTGTCCGTTCTTGGTTAAAATTATAGATCAGTCATTTTGCATTTAGTTGTAGTGGTCGATGAGTGGCAACGTAAAGTAAAAGGTGGCTCCCTTTTCTCCGTAAGTATCATTATTATTTTCAGCCCAAATCTTACCGCCATGTGTTTCTACAATATTTTTGGAGATGAATAATCCTAAGCCAGTACCTTCGAATGATTTTGCAGAGAATTTAGTAAACAATCTAGATAGTATTTCATGGTCTATGCCTGACCCGGTATCTTTGATACTAACAATAACTTGATTGTCTTTCCTTTGTGTACTGATAGATATAGTTCCTTCTGTGGTAAATTTGATAGCATTACCTACTAGATTAGAAATGACTTGAGTTATCCTGCTTCTGTCAGCTTCTAAAATAATATTCTGATTGCTAGGGCTTTCTAATAATTTTATGTCTCTATTATTTTTTTCAATTTCATTCCTATGGTCCTGAACAGTATCTGATATCAATTCATTCAGACTAAACCTTTCCTTCTTTAGTGTTAATGAATGACTTTCAATTCGAGTAACGTCCAAGATATCTTCTGTAAGTCGCTGCAATCTCTTTGCATTTCTTATGATGGCATCTAGTATCTTTTGTTCGTCTCCTACTCCACTCCTACCATCGGGGACTATTTTAGAACGAAGTATCTCAGATAAACCAAGTATTGGTTGTATAGGAGTACGTAGCTCATGAGCTGCTATATTGATGAAATCATTCTGTATTTTGTTATGAACTTTTAGTTGTTCATTAGCTTCTGTAAGCCGTTTGTTTAATTCTTCTAATTGT
>JAATVR010000066.1 GCA_014523665.1 Nitrososphaerales archaeon TH526 | reverse complement strand
TGGAAGTCAGAATGGAGTATTTCTTGATGGACAGAGCAAACAGAATACAATATCAGCCAATAATGTACTTGAGAATGTCATTGACCTTAACAATGCAAACGGACTACCAACAAACATCAACGCAAATCAGTATGTAGACAATAGCTGTAGCACAAGCAATCCAAGTGGTCTATGTATAGGAAGGTAATAAGGAATAATAGGTAAAAGTACAATCCGACCCACTTTTTTCTTTTATGCAAAATATGTTAAAGATATTTCAATCCTAGAATGTTAAAGAAAATCAGAATGATTTGTCTGCATTGTTTTCATTAGACTCGTATTTTGAGCATCTTCTTTTCCTGCCAGATCATCAGTCATTACATTTTCATCTCCCCATATCACTTCTTCAAGACCTAACAGTTGCCCGAAGATATTTACCGCTACTCATAACTACCTGAGTATTTTTAAAATTATTGTTGGGCAAATATCATTAATTCGGAAACTAATGTACAGTCAAATAAATAAAGAGTATGGTTCTTACTGAATCATTTTAAGAAAACAGGACCAAAAAGGGAACTAAACATTTTCGTATTCATGGCATGGTTAGTGGTAGTGGGGCAACCTTAGGGTTTTCTATGGTTTAAGTTATTCTCCAACTTCTGACTAACCATTTCACCTATCCTAATGATAACAAAAATGGTCTGCCTAGTTTAACAGTAGTTACAACATAAAATGATACGGCAAGGACTATATATACAATTTCTTTTAATGTCTCAATTCAAGAACTAGCAGCGGACCGAATAACTTCAAAAATACTTGATGTCATTATAAATCCTTGTTCTTTAGTATAAAGTACTCCATTAGGCTGAACGGTGCTTACAGTTGTATCAGTATTTATCGCATTAATATTTCTGTTAATGGTTGTATTAGCCACAAGTTTAGTTATTCTAAAAAATCTTTTTGGGTTAAATCTGTGTTTACACCAGCTGAAGCTCGTACTCCGTCAGCAGCGGCGATAATTAATTGAGCAGGATTAATTACAGAAGCATCACCTGCTGCATATACTCCTTGGATGTTTGTTCTGCCAAATGAGTCTACAGCAATACCACCGAGTGGATTATATTCGCATCCGAATTGTTTACCGAAATCAGACGCTTGTACTAACTGCGGCATAACAAAGCCACCTTTTCTTAATACACTTTCTCCATTTTCAAAGATTATCTTTTCCATCTGTCCATTTTCTCCGACGAACCTTTCAATTTTATTCTCTAGTATTTTGATACCCTTATTCTGCAGCAAATTTTTTTGCGAAGAGTTTTGAAAGGTCTTACCATTTGTGCATACAATCAAGTCTTTAGACCAATTATAAACAGTCTGAATGAAATGAAAGCCCTGAACTTGATCACTTATGATGACTACCAGGGGTCTGTCTCGTAGTTCCCATCCGTCACAGTAAGGGCAATGAAATAAACTACTGCCATAGTAGTCAGTAATATTGTCTATACTTGGTAAAACATCTTTTAAACCTGTAGAGATAATTATGGTCTTGGATTGATATCTTTCATTCTCTGACGTTACCAACTCGAATAATGGCTCATTCTTGATTACTGAAGTTACTTCTCTTTTCGCACATGTAACCGTAGGATATCTACCTATTTCCTTGTATGCAATATCTCTAATTCTTTAGGTTCTATGCCGTCCCGAGTAATAAATCCATGAGATCCCTGTGTAACGGCATTTCTGGGATTGTCGCTATCAAACAATATCAGATTTCGTCTTGCTCGTCCTAAGATAAGGGCAGCATTTAAACCCACAGGACCTCCACCAATAATAGCACAATCAAATAGAGTATACATTCGATTCTAATTACATTCTGCAAGTTTAATTTACTTTTTGCAAGTGGAACAAGAATGATCGTGGACAAATACTGTTGGTCACCTATCTATAAAGGAGTTTTTGACTGTATAAACCACGGTCCTTTCGAAAATAGATCGCATAGTTGTGTATTGAATAGATAGGGCGATCATTGCCCATCGAGAAAAGTGGTATACTTGTCGTCGTTGGAAGCATATAATGCAGAGTGATGATCGTGAGCAGCGCTTCTCGATCGCGTGTTTCTGTGACATCAAGAAAAGGCTCTGATGGCTTTTGGCAGATCGGAGAGAAACATGGAGACTCCTACGCTTCCGTGTTGGCGACGAGAGCGGCGATTACGGCGAGGGCGTTGGTCGAA
Organism: Nitrososphaerales archaeon TH526; assembly: GCA_014523665.1. Classification (GTDB taxonomy): domain Archaea; phylum Thermoproteota; class Nitrososphaeria; order Nitrososphaerales; family Nitrososphaeraceae; genus TH5896. The sequence continues at coordinate 1,571 of JAATVR010000066.1, read as the reverse complement.
CCTTTGATCGCCCTACTTCCGCCATCCTCAAATTCGATCCAGCCTTCATTGAAGCCGTCGAGCATTCGCATGCGGGGTTCGGGGTTTCTCATTCCTTGTGAGCGGAAGAGCTCAGCCCAGGACTCACGAGGCACAGGTACTGCACGCACCGGCTTTCCAATGACGCGGGCGAAGGAGTCGGCAAGGTCATTAGGCGTTATTCGGCTGGGCCCTTCCAGTTCGACTATGCGCGTGCCGGTCCAGTCCTCACGAATGAGTTTGGCGGCCAAGCGCCCAACATCCTTTGATGCGACCATTGGGAACGCCTTGTCTGTCGGCTGCAGGAAGCTGTGAATGAGGCCGGTTTCGCGCGCCGAGACAACGTCCCAAGCTGCATTGTCGATGAACCAAGCGGGTCGCAGGATTGTAAGCGGGATCTGAATCTTACGAAGCGCCTCTTCCATCACTCCTCGTTGCGACAATAGATTATCCTGTCTGGCGTCAGCACCGATTGTCGACAAGCAGAGAACTCTTCTGGGTTTAGCTGCCCTTAGCGCTTCCACGACGTTGTTGATCACAACTCGTGCCTCTGGGTAGCCAGGTTCAGGATCGAACTCGGGTGGTGGCAGGATGAACACTGCAATTGTACCGGTGAAAGCGTCCACCAGCGCCGATGCATCTTCCATCTTGGCCAACGCAATCTTACATCCAAGTGCCGCCCACTCCTGACCCTTCTTGGCGTCACGTACTACAGCGCGAACAGGCTCGCCCGCCGCTAATAGAGTACGTGCAAGTACACTCCCCCACCTGACCGGTGATCCCAGTGATTGCGTACATTATTGCTCCCACCATTGGATTGTGTTTGTGACACATGTACCTGATCTAGTAATAATGAGACCTTATTATTTGTACAATATCAAATAGCCTAAATTCTTACTGTGTTGCTGTTGTTTCTAAAAGGTGTTTTCTTGAGATCTTTGAATGTCACTTACGTAGTAGTATGACGACAACTATACTTTTGATCCCTTACTAATTCTTATACTTTGAGAAAATACAGTTATTTATGAGCAAATCTGATTCGACATACGCAGGTCTGGTTTCGGTCGTTATTTATAAAGTGCCCAAGAAGAATCATGATGCGATACTGCAGATCAGTAAACAATCCAGTGTTTGGAATAAAGGGTCTCTAAGACAAGTGGATAAGGGAGAATAACGATGAGAAAAATAATCGCATCTTTGCAAGTATCGGTGGACGGCTTTATTGAAGGGCCCAATAAAGAAGCCGATTGGATGATGGTTGATGACGAAGAAGAGTGGAGGGAGATTAACAAAATGCTCAATTCTGTAGACGCCTTAATCCTTGGGGGAGGTATGTATCCCGGATACGAACAATACTGGCTTGCCCTCCTGACTAACCCAGCAGAGGGGACAACTAATCAGTCCGCTTATGCACAACGTGCCGATAAGATACCCCATTTCGTCCTTTCCAAGACTCTTGACAAGGTCGCCTGGAAGACGACACGTATCGTTAGGGACATGGATGAAATTCGAATATTGAAGGAACAACAAGGCAAGAATATCGTGGCATGGGG
>JAATVR010000634.1 GCA_014523665.1 Nitrososphaerales archaeon TH526 | reverse complement strand
TCTGGTTACCACCTGGAGGGATTGTCTGGTTACCACCTGGAGGGATTGTCTGGTTACCACCTGGAGGGATTGTCTGGTTACCACCTGGAGGGATTGTCTGGTTACCATAAGGTGGATAATTTATTATTGTTGTTGATGATGCCGATGCGCTGGCTGATGCTGATGCAGAAGCGGTCGGAGCACCAGGAGCGCCTGCAGGGACTATTTGAGTACAAATTATAGCATATTCCACATCGACGATCTCTATCGAATTCTTTTGAGCTTGAGGAACTTTTATGAAATTCAATACAGTTTGTTTGACATCTGAGACCTTAGTTGGGTCATCTATTACCTTTATGTCAAGTTCGGTATTTGCCGGAAGACTAGCAGCATTTGCTACCCGTGGAGACACTATTTTAAAGACTATCTTGTCCCAGTGTTGTAAATTTTTTGCTGAACAAACAGGATTACCTGTCGCAGTTTGAGCATATGCAATTTGTAGCCCCTCAGAGAAGAAACTCACTAGACCGTAAAAAACAACAACGATTGACACCGTATAGAAAAGCATGTATCTCATCGAGATGGGAAATCGTCCAGTCATTGCCAAATCTATGGCACTTTAGTATATAAGATTTCACTAGTGTATATACGCTCTGCTGACCCTGCTATGGGTTCAAGTCCTGTTGAACAGATCTTCTCGTGAATCTTTGAAATAACTTTAAAGTCTTACCAAACCCCCTTGGGCCCACGTCAATATTGTCCCTTTATTTAGGCCCACATCGTATAATAGGGCGTCAAATAGATCGAATGTCAGTCATAAAGCAAGCAACAAATCCTCTATACGCATTGAAGGCCCCTGAAACTAAAAGACAATGGCCTAACAGATTGAAGGTTGTTTTTGGCTTCTTAGGGCTTGCTGGGAATCTTGATGAACAGGCTAAACAGTTCATGACTCTATGTAAGGAAGGAGGCACGACGTTTGTTCAGGACAAGATAATAGGATTCATTTCCTATCAAGTCCAAAGAGCCCAGAAAGGAGAGATTTTCTCTCGACCGTTCCAAACTATTTGAAAGCAATGAAATTATTTTGTGAAATGAATGATATCCACGTTAGTTGGAAAAAAATTTCTCGAGGCGTTCCTAGAGGAAGACAGGCGGCTAACGATAGAGCACCAACAAGGGAAGAGATTCAACGATTGTTGGAATATCCTGACAGGCGGATTAAACCTATCGTATACACAATGATTTCTTCGGGAATCAGAATTGGTGCTTGGGATCTTCTAAAGTGGAAACATGTTAAACCCCATTACAATGAAAAGGGAGAGGTTATTGCCGCAAAACTAATTGTCTACGCTAAAGAGGCAGACGAATATTATTCATTCATTACTCCTACAGCATTTACATCACTTAAAGATTGGATGGATTTTCGTGCATCATACGGAGAAACGATTACCGAAGAGTCATGGCTAATGAGAGATATCTGGCAGACCACCAACATGAACTATTGGGCCAAAGTGGGCTTTGCCACTGCTCCTAAGAGACTCAAGAGCAGCGGTATAAAGCGTCTGTTAGAAAGAGCGTTATGGGAGCAGGGTATACGAGAGGCACTGAAAGAAGGCTAGAAAAGACACGAATGGAAAGCAGCCCATGGGTTCCGGAAGTTCTACAAAAGCCATGCGGAGCAGGTCATGCGCCCAATTAATGTGGAAATTACGATGGGGCACAACATAGGAATATCGTCAAGTTATTACCGGCCCCAGGAGAAGGAAGTACTTGACGACTATCTAAATGCTGTTGATCTCCTAAGTATTAACGATGATAAGAGGAAACTGCAAGCGGCAATATCAGAAATCGCACAGCGGAGTAAGGAAGAGATCTATGGAGTACAGGGAAGGCTCTATGAGAAAGAAAAGGAAATAGAACTCCTTCGACATAGGGATACTATGAATACAGACGCTATTTCAGCACTTTCTGATCAACTCCAATACGTTATGAATGAGATAGAAATACTAAAAAAAGAGACAATGAACGATGGACATGTACGTCGTAATAGTATTAGATTCAGAAGAATATTAGGCAAACAAGGACTGACTCGCCGGCTCATGTACTTCGATAAGGAAGTATCGGTACTCTTTGATACTTCCTATATTTATCATTAACCTCCAAAACTTCAGGAAACATATATTTTTCTTCACGCCACTTTTCATTCTTAATCCCTAATGTTCGAATCATGTAATAGTAACCAAACCGTGGTCTAGCGGTATCGGTATTGGGTTAGTGCATCGTCTAACATTGACGAAGGAATCAAGAATATAGACGCTGCCTTTTGTTCGGCAAGTATTACAATTATCTATGATACAGCGCATGGGTGGAAAACCATCATCATAATTGATGATCGTTGAGGCTGTTACTAATCTTTGTCTATACAAGTGGTACGGTATCAGCACTGGACGACATCTTGCCTTGCAATCTTTGTTCTGACAGACCGAATAAAGAACAAAAATCCCGTGATTAGTTATGTTCTCCAACCATGTCTCTTCATAGTCCTTAGACGGTTGTGACATTATAAGTCCGCTTTCGATCGCTAACTTTTCCTCAGCCATGATCAAATTCCTTATCCTCCACGAGTTCTATCAAACCCCACTGGATTAAGTTGTCAAGATATCTCTTTATCCTTTTTGAAACGCCCTCTTGCCTAATTGACTTTCTGATCTTTGAATTAAAGCCAGTGTAATAATTTTTATAATCTTCGTTTTGTTCTAACACCCAATAACACATGTCAGTTATTTTGAACATTTCAGGGTTATACTTTGATAATGGATATTTCAAAATAGTCTGGTAGAGTTTCGCGGCATTACTGAATTGATACGAACCATCTTCCTCCTTCAGGAATATTATATTGGGGTAAACTGTAACCGAAGGATGTCGAATCTTGGGACCTATTGAATTTTTCAACTCCTCCTCCTGATTTCCGAACCGGTCATAGTTGTGACAAATTATGCCAACTTTCCATAATAAGCATAGCGATGGATTTTAACGTTACAAAATATCAATAATTTATGACATTAGAAAATAACGAAAACATAGAACGCAAACAGGTTGATGACGCAAATGTATATGAGTATCGAAAGGTCCAGCCGATAGTGGGGGGGATCTCTTTCAGCGTGATCCTTCCAAAAAGTTACGCAATGAATCTTGGACTGGGTAAGGGCGATTTTGTTAAAGTGCGTCAAGAGGGACAAAGTATCGTCATTGAAAAGGCATAGAAAATATTGGAATTGATTTGTTTTTCTGAATTCGCAGGAGGAAGGTGTAAGTAAGGTGCAACGTATAGAACGTGTTTTTTATACATACACCGAAGCGGCTCTTGAAGATGAACTAACTTATTTACTTTCATCCAAAAATGAGGCTGAGGAAATCTGTGACGAGAATGGGAATCAGCACATTTTGATTTACCATCCGTATCTTAACCAGGCTGAAGGCGTGATTTACAATATTAATATCAAAAATCCACTGCCGGTGTTTGTCATATGGCTTAATGATATCCCATTAGACTTAGCCAAGGCATTAGAAGGATTGGGCAAGATTGCTATGAAGCGTGTAATAACGAATGCCGTTAGCAGACTATACGAATCAGTTGATCCAACGTACTACCACACTAACGGTATTCATGGTAAAGTAAGGTGGGAATTCGGTGAAGACTAGAAAAAATGTCAAAGCCCAAATCTCCATTATCAGGATTATTCGGAGGAGGTGATTTTAACGGTAGTAACAATAATAAGAACAAGTCAAAAGACAAGAAAATAAAGGAACATTATGTATACCATTATGGTACTGGAATACAGACATTAGCCGAACAGATTGTATTGGGAAATAAGAGTGTATTTCTACAGATAGACAACAAAGGAAAACCCGTTATTTCACCCTATCTCGATCTTTCACAAGATCAGGGCATAAAGGTATATCCTAATGAGGATGGTATCAGTGGCGTAGCCTCATACATCACTCCTATCAAGTTCAAGGACTTGAACAAGATTAAAAACTATATTGAGCAAGCCGAAAAGGAAACAATTGAATCAATATTTGATAAACATCTGTCACTTTGGAAAGAGTTTGTAGCAACCAATGACGAATATATGATTACATTCCTAGCGATAGACTCCGTATATAGCCACTTTCAAGATCTATTTGAGGCGACCCATTACGATCTAATAGTCGGTCCTGCTGGTTCGGGTAAAGGGGTAATACTCATAACCTTCAAACTGCTAGGGTATCGTGTCGTACTCGCAGGCGATCTAAGTGGTGCGGGTATAATAGACCTGTACGGGTCTGCTGAAAAGTGCCAGATGACTATAGCAGAGGATGAACTTGACGATATTGAATATGATCCAGTTAAACGCAAAATATACAAAATTGGTTATGATTTAACTGGAAATACAACCAGAACACTAGATGGTAATACCAGTAATAGGGCAAACAAACTCTATCAGATATTTGGGTTTAAGGTTTTTGGCACTGAAAGCCCTCCAGAAAATAAGACCTTTGAAGGATTTAATGATAGAGCATTTACATTTCAAAGCACTAAGGGCAAGAAAAAGTATCGAGTTAAAAAAGTCTTGCTGGAAATGGGTAAACCACTCTTTAGAAGAGATCCAAAATACAATAGGATTATCGAAGCGGTTGAGGATGTAAGAAAAAGGACATTCATCTTTAGGATGCTACACTTTCCCGATATTATTGAGGACGTAGAGACAAACATAGACGGCAGGCCTCTAGAGTTAACGGGAGCGCAGATTAACCTATTTGCTTCCGAGAAACTAGGATCTGATTACTGGACTGTACCAAAAGAGGAAAGAAAGGACACGCTACTTGAAAAGACCATACTTCCAACACTCTCAGAGTTCTTAAGAAGAAAAGGTCAGCTAGCGGAAAAGACGCTAGAAGGAGTTATTAATGAAGGCCTCAAAAACATCATGGATCAACACTCAACAGAGGATTTCAAAGTCGCATATGAGGATATTTATGACGCCGTAAAAGACTCGACTGATGCTAACATTAGATATACAAACCCTATTAACATAAATTTTATTCCATACTCTTCAATATATCCCTTGATTAATGTTCTCATTGCAGCAATAGCAAATGGAAATACAATACTTGCAGTCAAAATCCCTGTCTGTTGAACAACTTTTCCAGAGAATACTTCAGAAGCTCCTACCGAAAGGAAGACTAAGACGCCAGCTATTACAGAGGCATCAATTGTAAGTATGTCTTTAACCCTAATCCACTCAGGCTTATGGCTTTTTATATCAACTCGCAAGAATAGCCATATCGCAAAAATTGATGTTATTCCAACTGCTATTAAATAAGGAAAATCAGGGTGATCCTGCAAAAAAATACTAATTTTATTTTCATTAGTTAATGGAGGGAGTATTTCAACCTTAAATGTTTCATTAAATGGTTCACCTGGAACTCCTTCTTTACTCATACTATTCACAGTTACATATATATCGTAAGTACCAGGATTTTGTGCATCAGCCTTAATTTGCATGTTTGTTTTATTTTCTTTTCCATTTTTCTCAGACATATATAGTGGCTGAGGATTAAAATTCACTGTGATACTATCATTTTTATTTGCATCTGTAAGAGAAATTTCCTCATCTAGTGGAAATTCACTATAATTAACTGGTATAATTATGCTTCTCTCTTCTCCGCGTCTTAACTCTATAGGGTTAGTAGGCCAACCAAAATTGCTTACAAGCTCCGCCAAAGGAACTTGACCAACTAAATCACTATCCTCTAGAAAGGTACCACTTTTATTTGCAGATGTACTAAAAGACACCCCATATTCATCTGGAAAACCCATAGCCTGTAGATCCACAGATAAATCAACATACCTATTTCCATCTTGAAAAAAATCTGAATGGTTTTGGGTTGGAGGTACCAACATTCTTTTTGCATATTCACTTATATCTGGATGATAAGGTTCCTCTTCCCAAGTCTCTTTAGTCCATGTTCCATCTCTTTCGGGCTTGATATAAATAAAGTATGTCGGATATGAAAACTCAAAAGTCAAGTCCTCAGGAGTATATATCATCATAGAGAAAGTTAAATTAGAATCTACATAATCAGTATGATTTTTTTCATGAAGAGGATTCGACAACCAAAGTGTTCCGTTTAAAGTTCTGCCATCACTGACGTAACTGGTTGATAGTATATCAATTGGGAGATTACCAACGAGCTTAAATAATGTTAAATTATTTTTATCATCGACATTATCAGTATCTTCATCATCTTGTGCTGTAACACGAGAAAAAGGCGGTGATAACGCAAAGGCGTTATAGAACTGAAGCATAAATGATACTAATAGTAGAGAAATAATTACTGCGAACAAGGGGTACAATAACCTTGTTATCATAACTTAATAATGCGAAGGTTCATTATATATCCTTCCAATGATAAACAGTATACCAATTGGAGAATAAAATCAGAAACAGCTTATAACTTCAATTTATCGAAATCATAGCCCTTATACTGCCCGTCTTCACTTCCCTCTAGATTCGTGATAGATCCTAATGAGCTCCATCATCTTATCTCTCGATTCTCTGTATCTGATTCAGACATTCAATAGTTTGTTGGTCTTCTTCTAGAGAAGGTCGGTCACCTTTTGGGCTATCTTGAATGATCTATTTTAAAGTAAAGGCTCTGAACTCCCCTATCTACTTGTTGAGTTTCATGTGATTTTTCTGGAGACGCAGGCTGTCAGATCACGCTTTTGACTTTGCCGTCTGAGGATTTATCTTTAAAGTATTGACCCTATTACTAGACATCCTCAAGTCCTCTGATTTTTTCTGTTTTCCCTTCTTTTTGACTCTGCAACTCTAATCAACTTATCCACAATTGCTGGTTGGGTTTCTGATAAAATGTAAGGATTCTCAGAAAACATATGACGACCAAAACATAAACCTATTCTCCGAATAGCCTTTCCCTGGTCCTGATACCACTCGATCAAAAATAGAACTGCATCCTCACAGACCTCCCACGGCGTTGCCTTCTTTCGTATACTGCTGATACTCATACATACGGCTTTTCTCCTAACTAATTCCTCGCAGTGATATGGACACGCTAAAGTTGGATACAAAGGAGGTTGTATGCAATAAACGAAGATAAAGATGAAATGATTGGTAGAACAAAATCAATTTCTCTGTTAGCAGCAATCATCACATTAGCCATATCGGCATTACCTATGGCGTTTGCGAGTACTAGAAAATGCACAAGACTGTTATGATGCGGGTTATGAAGATGGACAAGACATCCCTTTTTGATGGCGGAGCAAATGATTTCTGCAGACAATTCATTGACGATCAAGGAAATCCATGTCATACAGGCTTCATAGATGCATGTATGTCCGAAGGCAATACTATAGATGTTCGTGGGATAGCATCAGACTAACTATGTGACATCTGTCTTAAAAATAAATCAAAGTGAAGAGATCGCAAAAAGTGAAGATAATTACAGATGGGTTGGTAATATTGGTACTGATCATGTCTAGCATAGTATTATCCCATCAAAGGTAGATCTATCTGACAATAGATAAATCTGAATGATGAAGTTCTGCAATAATAATTAGCCATGTATATGTCGCTTTGGCAAGTCTAGGGGACTTGCACCTTGTTTCAAGGATGTTCCAGGAGAGAATATATCTCATATTGGGTCCTTATTCCACAGACTGAAGATATAATAATTAACCATGAATCAAGTCCTGAAAATGAAACCACACTTGAAGTAAAACCAAAACTAATGAAGGAGCGAATTATATTGGGTTCACCCTTATTTTTAAAAATAATACGCAGAACAAACAAATATGAATTATCATAATTGTAGCTGAATCTAAACGAAATTACTTGATTAATTACTATAATTCTTTATGAGGATAAATTAACGGGATCAACTTATTGGTAGTTATGATGTCCTCGACATGTGACTTGTTTAAAGATAATATGATGAAAAACACTTTTTATAGAGATATACAAAACGTACTGGCTGAGCTTGGTCGTCATGAATCACAAATGAAAAGGACCATGGCTGTAGCAGTTGATTCTGCCAAGTCCAATTATAAATTTAAGTCAAGAATAAATGGGCTGTTAGTTCTCATAGGTAGTATCCTAATTGCTAATCCTATAGTTTTCTTTTGGCTCGAGAGTACAGGTATGGTTTCACTAAATAGTAACAACTACGCTGATATATCTAATCTGAATTATTTATTAGGCGGTATGGGAATTGTCACTCTTGTGAGTACCTTTTTTAACAATCCTCAAGCAAAAATGACTATAGCACTTGCAGATTTGGTACAATTTCATCTTATATGTAATATGTACACATTGGAATTTCATGGAATAATAGGAAGGCTAAAAGAAAAAGTCCAAAATGCATTAGAAGGCAGACAAGGCGGATGTGATGAAAAAGACATAAACAACGCGAAAAATGAGGTATTTGACCTTACACTTAGGGCAATGCAACTTGTTGATAGGTACATCGAAAAAGATGCTAGAAATAACATCAAACCCAGTACCAGTGTTTCTGTAAAATAGGGTCGGAAAATATTACTAATATGGTGAAGATGTTTCTGAAGAAAAGCTCCCCATTAGCAACATGTCAAATGGACAGAATTTTGATAGTACATTATAATTCAGAGAAATCTGAATTCCATTCTTTCAAACTTTCACTTGAAAGCTATTATAAGAAGACCAAAAGTTAGAGCTCCACCCACTATTTTGATAATATAGTCTATTATTCCTCCCTTTAATTACCAAGTAATATCAAGTAATATCAATAGTTACCTTAGAAAGGTCCCTTTAATGGAACAGTGACTACTGATTCGGGAGTAGTAACAGTACCAATTAGTAGTTGGTGATTGTGCCTGGACTCTACTAAATAGTCATTCCCTTTTGAATCTAACTGAAATATGCCAATACAGCTTACCATTCAAAAAACATGTAGCTGAGAATACGGAAAAATTCTCTATAGTTACCTTCTTTAAAATTGAAGTATTACATTCTGTTATATGAATTGATCTCAGAAGGGCTATGAGAGATGTCCACATCCTGACAATGTTTTCAGCGCTACTTTTTAGCTTGGCTATGCTTTTTGGAGACGAAGCTGTTGCTACGATGGAGATCCCCATCGTGACTGAAATAGAATCGCCATCGGGCTTCACTCCTGCTCCGGATCTCTACACGAAAACTACTCCACTTGAAAGACTTGTAATGAGTGCACTATTTGCACCAGATGCAAGTTTCTTTCCTGAGTTTGGAAGGTACCAAATGACAGCGATGAATACAACCAACGAGATGATGAGAACCTATTCGATGGCTAATGGTGCTCTAATAGTACAGGTTGATTCCCTCGGTAACTCCGTCTCTACGGCGATGGGTCCCTTCGGCGCGTTCCAGATCAAACTAAACGAATCTGCCCCTGTAGTCAGCACACTGGCAGCCAACACATCCCCCTGGGCATCCGAAGTTGAAAGACTTGCAACGGCAATGAAAGCGGAGGTATTCCAAAAAGGTTTGGATTAAATCTAACCCCGAATAGCCAGTTGTGCCCTGAAAATAATTGTCAATTTGGATCTGAAGATGGACATCTTTTTCCAAATACTTCTACTGGAGGATATATCCTTCTGGGTAGGCTTAAGGTGACAACGCAACAGGCTACAGTTGTGAGTTCGCAAGTATACAATGTAAGGGGGGGAACCTCGACACATCCGAATCTTTTGAAGAGCCTGGTAAGTTAACCTATTCCCTAACTGACGGTGAACTAAAAATTGGCATAGGTAACGTGATTTGGGGCGGGGAGTTTGATTATCGAATCACAAATGGATCGTTGGTTTTCACACCTGGACAAGCTTTTCTTGTACTTCTAGGGGAAAGATACCCTACCCTGGATGAACAGTCACAGTCTTCCAACTTGACAGCACTGGCACAACCTGTTAATACCACAACACTGCAACAGCAACAGCAACAGCAACAACAACCATCATCACCACCATCCAATATTTCACGGACACCGCTCACATGCTAAGATATCTTCATATTCGCATTACCTCCAGCAACCTTGAATCGATTTCCGGAAATTTCATGAGCTACATGTAGATTTGGGGCTGGCTTTCCTATGGATGTAAGGTTTTAGCTATACAACAAAAGTAAACTAATTCCGCCGTTGACGGAAATCTGACTGGCTCACATGTCTATGGAGGCGACCATTGGGGTCCACAAGGCTCAGGAGACAACGTCTATGCTGGTACATTTATTGGCATCGGGCAACGTGTAGAATTTTGGTTAAGAAGTATTCATTCAGCTGACCTTGATGTATTTGGGGTTGGAATAGGTACTATTATTGGACTGAACCTCTTTTGTGCCTTAAGTGGAATCCTGTCAAAAGGATGCATTTAGGACTGGATCTTGCGCCTCTGTCACAACAATGGTATTTTTGGGTATGACAGATGGATATAGCTATATTAAATGCATGAAACACTCAAAATATATAGCTACATTATCGAGATAGATTTTAACGCTCGAAGGTAGGATTTTTAACTCTTTCAATATAATGGCATCTAAAACACTGTCTTCCATAACCATATAAAGTATCGATTGGTTGACCATATTCATGTTTACAACGTTGTTGCTCTTTGTTTTTTTGTTCTAGGTATTCTAACTGCGCTTTAAAAGAGTCTGTTGCATTGGGTAATTCGTGCTCCGCAGGCTTTTCGGTTGATGGACTTAAGGTCATACATGATGCTGGAGTAGAACCAGAAACGAGTGCACAAGAACCTGAGCAGGAGGAGTATATTATCAATAATGAACCTCCACCGTCTAACATGATTTCTAGTGTCAGTGCCGACCCAGAGGAGGAACAGAGCAGAGGAATAACTTAAACCTTTGCGCCTCCTATTATATACATAATAAAATATGGTCTTAAGTAAAAATATGCATCAAAAAACTGCCTTTGCAGTGGCTTTACAGCAGAATATTCAGAACCCGCCATACCACACCCTATATTGCTGTAGAGCAAGGTCAAATGTATTGTAATAATGTTCAAGGAATGAATGATACCATTAACAGACGTAGGGCCCGATATGCCAGAGCAACAAAAGAAGGATAAGCATGGAGTTGTCGATTTAACTGCTACTTCTGCTAGTGCTACTACTGCAGAGCAGCAACGGCAGGGGAAGGAAGGCAAGACGCTTAAAGCAACAGTTAGCAAGAATAATCAGCAGCCAGTATTTACTACAGTCAAAGAGAATAAGGGAGGGAGGCATAGTCCCTGATTATCGGAATATGGAGGATGAATATTCCAGATACGATGAGATGTGGGATCCTAATGCAGATGAATATCTGAGGAACAGCGGTGCTACCATCATACGTTCAGAGATTATGCTAAGTGATCCTATGGGTGGGGATAGGACGATAGTTGGAAGGGGCGATAGTTGAACATTTGACTTCCAGGTTTGAACAGTTACGATGGCGTAGGAACAAAGTATTAGAGTTATCTAGTCAAGGATATTCAGAGAGAGATAGTGCTGCTACTCTTCAGGTCGCCCTAGGTACTGTAAACAGGGATCTGCATATTTTAAGGGATCAGGCAAAGCGAAATATAGCCAAATACATTGATGAAAGACTACCCCTGGAATATCAGAAGTGCATGATAGGTCTTGATGCTATACTAGTACAGACCTGGGATATTGCCAAGAGTACCAACGGTGTTATCACGATAACGGAGAGGGATAAACTGCAGGCCCTATCTATTGCAATGCAGGCCTACAATATGAAGTTAGATTTATTGTCAAGTGCTACCGTCGTTGAGAGAGCGGTACATTTCGTAGAAAAACACAGAGGGGTTTAATGCCTCAAAGTACTGAGTTAGCCATAGATGACACTGCAGAACCTATCAAGAATACTGGATAAGTACGAACAACAGTTAGGTAGTACCAACTTAGAACAGTTTGAAGTACTCGAAGGTCTACCCTTTTATTCTGATTGGGATTTGGCAGAAAATCCGCCAAATCAAGACTTCAATCACACCATTGGTTTGCCCCAAAAGGGAGGTGTATCATGTCCATTACATGACTATGAACAGTTACTTTATGATACACTACAACAGCATAAGTACGTCTGGATAAAGAAGGCTACAGGCCTAGGCGTCACTGAGTTCATGCTGCGGTATATGGCATGGTTATGTTTTGCTGAAATTAATATTCCGAATTTTAATTTAATTAAGAATTTTAATTTCCGAAATTCACAGATGTGCATTGTAACTGGACCCCGAATTGAATTAGCAATTACCCTTATCGATAGGATGAAAGGATTATTTCATGAACTGGGAGCCACATTCGACAGCAAAGAAACAGTCATCGAACTTAATGGCTGCCACATTGAGGCCTATCCTAGTCATCACATAGACTCTATGAGAGGCCTAACAAACGTTTCATTCATCTATCTGGATGAAGCAGACTTCTTTCCCCCAGGACAGCAGCAAGATGCTAGGGACGTATCGGAAAGATACATCGCAAAGTCAAACCCTTGGATAGTGATGGTTAGTACGCCTAATGCTCCGGAAGGACTATTCGAAAGGATAGAGAAAGAGGCAGAGTCTACGTGCCTCTACAAAAGGATACTACTCGATTACGCCTATGGACTAGGCAAGATATACACACAAGATGAGATAGTCGCTGCAAAGCGGTCTCCTTCATTTGAACGAGAATACAACCTGAAATACTTAGGAAAAGTTGGGAATGTATTCCACACTCTGGACATAGAAGCAGCAATATGCACGCAGAAGGAAGGTAAGGAAATGATGGACTGGTCCACAAGTATGATGGTTGGAAGGAGCATGGGTATCGATCTGGCTTGGGGAGATACCTCGAAGTTTGCTATCGTCATTATCCAATTCAGAAACAGAAAGGTCGAAGTTTTCTATGCTGAAAGTTTTGAAGATCAAAGTTGAATTTAACCCGCAAGCAGTATTACCAACGAATCAATCGTTTAACATCTTTGGGCCTTATCAATAGGAAAAATGGAAGATACAGAATTTCCTCATTTGGGAGGATACTCTATGAAATCCAGAAAACAATAGAAACTGCAATCCAGAGTCGATGGAAACTTGAAGCGATTGATTCAATACAAACCTCTCAATTAGCAGACAGAATGCCTACTGAAGAGAGACAAAAACTTATCAACACGCTTGCCGTATCTTCGTGGACTCAGCGAATCCCAGTTTCATATCAACGTTGAAACAAGCAGTAAATGAGGATCCAGATTACACAAGGCAAATAGCATCCTACAAGAAAAATTATCCTTCAGTGTATGATCTGCAGTTTCGAATGGTATCGCTCACGATATTAGAAAAAGTCTTGAGTCTGCATAATGCTTACAGCATTTCTAACTAGCAAACGAACCCGCACGTTCCTGGGTTCCGAATCCCATCCAATGATGTGAAAAGCATTTAATATCGCATTGATTTGCATTGGTTAGAATCCTGTTTTCGCATCGATATCGGAATGGATACCACCTAACCTGCTGTACATACGGGTTCATATACTTCTTGATGCATTAAGTTGCTATCTGTTTTAGGATGCCTTCAAGATTTCAGACCGTATCAATCGCGACAACAAGAAAGTATAGAGATACGGGTCAATTGAAGAAACTATACTTGGGTAAGACCTGGACTCGAGCTTAAACGGTTAAATCTGTGCATGGTTATCTTTAACTTTACTATGACCAAGTACCAACTCTGAATTGCTGCCACATTTCAACAATTTTGCCGCTAACAATTCGGAAGAGATCAAAACCTACAACGGTTATTGGCTTGTCACTTGCAGGTATTCCAAAAAGCTCTTTCTTGACTGTACCTGTTATTGTCCATCGAATCATAACTTTGTCATTCTCAGATATAGTATCATCATGCACAATTCTAAGATCTGGCACGCTATCAATTACGACAGCCGCAACTTTCTTTGTACCCTCCGGGCCATTCGCCAGCTCTGAAGGGATTGACGAATTTCGCCAAATAAAATTAGTATCGAGAATTTCGTCTGCTACCGACAAATCTCCCTTTTGAAATATATCCATATGAAACCGATGTGCTATAACCTCGTTGTTTTCTTTTTGCTGCTTGGAAACTAGCATGAAATACATTATATCTGATACCAGATATACGTTCCTAAGAGTATTCTGATATTGTTAAATGTGAAATATGATTTCTATACTTGGAGTATTACAGTAGAATGATGGCGTTACCTCAATTCTCCTTAACAAAATCCTAAACGTGAAAGTGAAAAAATATCACTAACCAATTCCCAAACTAAAGAGTACCTAAGGGAGTTAATAGACCTTGGATTGCTCGAAATGATGGAATACAAACCCCATCCCTACTACGAACCACACGCCGGTGTCTCGAGTTATTCAGGGCAATAGAAGACGATTTAAGGTCATTGAATTGAAATTGTTCGAAATCGGCTTAGAGTGATTATCGTTACTATGTTTCAGGAGCAATAATAATTAGAAATGTCGTCATCATCAGGTAGCCATTAGCCCTCAATATTATTCTTGATTTTGGGGTTTGATCCCAAGAATATGCAGGCAAACCCCACAAGTTTTGGCGGGAGAGAATTCAGGTTAAGAAAGGGTGATGATGCCAATCCATTCAGAGGAGGGTCTGAGCAGTTAATTTTTGGAATATGTAATAATGTAAAAAACCCTCAGTTAAATGATCCGCGAAAGCCATACCCACTAGAATCTGACGACATCGCAGGAGTATATATTCGTGTGTCTCCTCAATCTGAAGAAAGTTGGTTGATAAATCGCGCGACGGTAGAATTATTCAAAGGTGATCCTACTCCTACTTCGATACATAAATATGAATTGCCTCAAGGAGCATCCATAGTCTTGCAGGAGGATGGAGCAGAAAAAGTGTATCTTGCACCTTAATTTATTTTTTCAATTTTTCTTGCTATCCGCAGAAAGTGAAGACGATTTATGACCCTTCAATGTAACATATATCGTTTCGCGTAGTTGAAAGCATGACTTAGTGTACATATAATATTCTTCTATAGTTCTATAACAATTTTTAACTGTTTGTTCCATTACCACCATTTGTTCTATTGCTCCATAGGTAGTCAACCATTGCAGATTGACACGCACTTAGTCCCTGGCAATCAATTTAAATAATTCTAACTTTGTTTCTAACTTATGAATTGTAGCTGGATAACATTTATCCTCATTCTATCTCTATCTATATCTGGAGTATTTGCTTCTGTGTCGATACCCATTATTAGTTTGTATGCAACGGCTGAATCACCTACAGGAGATAGTGAACAAGGCCCTAATACTACCGATGAAAGTGCACCTCAGACTGATGGTCAGCCTGATAACACATTGACTGTGCCTCAAGATGGACAGGAACCTTGTCCAGAGGGACAGGTAACTAATCCACAGACAGGCGAGTGTGAATCCACACTACCTACACTTTGTCCAGAGGGACAGGTAACTAATCCACAGACAGGCGAGTGTGCGCCTCCTTCTACTAATGTCAATAATATTACCGTACCAAATAACACTGTATCAAATAACACTGTATCAAATAACACTGTATCAAATAACACTGTACCAATAATCAATGGTAATTGCAATGCGGTAGCGATCAGCGAAGGAGTGAATGCTTCCAGCGCTGCGGCTGCTTCTGTTACGTGTATCAATCAACAAATCAATAATGTAATCAAACAACAACGTGTAGGTCAAGCAACGACAAACCCGATAGTTCAATCAGATAATATGAAATTAGGAGAAACTCAACTAGACCCAAATAACTTATTGGTGATAGCAGATTTTTATCCATTTAGAATAGTTGGGGGACA
This sequence comes from Nitrososphaerales archaeon TH526, assembly GCA_014523665.1. Classification (GTDB taxonomy): domain Archaea; phylum Thermoproteota; class Nitrososphaeria; order Nitrososphaerales; family Nitrososphaeraceae; genus TH5896. The sequence continues at coordinate 3,270 of JAATVR010000634.1, read as the reverse complement.
TGTTTCAGCTAACCTTCCTGTTGGAAATGAGATTCAAGTCATAATTGGTGAGATAGACACGACTGGAATTCTATCAAAGGCAGTAGCATTGCCTCTTATCGAAGCGAGAGATTTGACCATAAACGACATATTGTACTCTTCGCAATTGGGGAGTGTGGTACAAGGGAGAGACATATTTTCTGACAATGCTGTGATTATTAACTCACCAAATATTATGATGCTTTATAACAGCGGAGACGCAATAAGATTCTCGGGTCCTAACAGTATAGCGTACACGGCTATACTCAATTAGTCAGTCTGGAGTCCCAGAACTATCCCATCCTAGTTCTAGCTCAGAATTGCAAGGGTAGTGCAGATGTTTGGCAAAAGGCGATGTGGTAGAACCTCCTTGCGAAAAGGGTAGGCCACCCGCCGAGTCAGTTAGATATTGTGGTTGAGCCCAATATTTAAGTCAAAATGGTTCACACACCCTTGGGCCCACTTTAAAGTGGGTTCAATACGTATATTTCTGGATACAACGATCACTCGTGTTTTCTTGTAGCGCTCAACAGGCCAGAAAAATATATTGTAAGTATGAAAAGCTGGAAATATCGGTGTTGGCCCGGAAAAGAAATTAACTCTCAGAAAAAGATGCCATCTTAGTTAAACCCACTAACTAAAGAGATCGTAGTGACGCTGAGGTCGCCATTATATTTAAGTGCTCAGCGGAACTCTCTTCAAATGCCTGCGGTCGACCTATGGCCTCTCTTGTCTATTAGATATTCCATAATACGATGATGGTTTGAAAAAGATTATAGTTTTCAGCCATCAGAGTTTTTACGTTGCGATATTTCTTTTTTTACTATATTCACAAGTTCACTAATTTCTTCTTTTGACAAATCTTCTGCCTTAACCTCCTGAAACGTTTTGATATGGTCCATATTTTGTCTGATAATCTCTTTTATTTGGATTCCTTGTTCAGATCTGACAAAAGAACCAAAGAGCCTATCGCTTGCCAATTCTTTCAATACTATGTTTGTGAGAGTATTCCTGCGTGAAAGATATATTACCGTAGTATACATCCCGATGAAAATCATATAACATGACAATCCCACGAACGATTTTGAGACGACACCAAATGGTGGGATCAAGCTCTCTTGAAGCGGCGGATATTGATTTATTGTGAAGAATAATAACATACCCAATGCAGAGATCAATAAATATCTTCTAACTACTGCACTTTCCATTCTTCTGGAGAAAGCTAAGAGGACCAGACTAAACAGAACTCCTCCGAGTGGACCAGTACCGCTGAAAAGAATTATGTACAGCATACCATAAAAGCTCGGAGAGGATACAATTAGACTGGTAAAATACTCGAGAAAGAATGGCACTTTTATTACTAGAAAATATATCAATGGAATACTCAATAATAGATAGAACACCGCAGGTTTCATCTTTTTTAGATGCGCTCTTAACGAAAATGTTGTGATGAAGTATATTGAAATAAAAGTCGCTAGGTAAGTATAATAAAAATAAGTGTCATAAAAATTTGGGTACGAATTTTTACCGCTCACCTGGACCGCTATATCTCTTGAAGTCAATTTTGGGTAAATGCTAGTAGAAAATTCATATAAAGCATAGATTATAGAAGTACCTAGAAATGCAATAAAGATGCACATCGTTAGACCATAACTTAATACCATTAATTCCCTCCCATGTCTGAACCAGGCGAAGAATCTTAATGCCATTAACGCAATAAAGAAGAAACCTATCCCGTAAGAAATTGAAAATAGAACAACAATATTCGCAAAACTGTACGTCCCAGTTTGATCTAGCTGGAAGAGGGTGATGAGAATAACGAAAATGATCACAGACTGAGTTATAATGAGTATCTTGTTGTAGAGTCGCGTGGGACCCGAATCAGCCGCCGCATTTTCGTCTTTACTTCTATTAATAATATATAGGATCCCAATGACAGCTATGACGCATACAATTGAATTGATTTCAAAGACTGTGTCAACATACCCTGGGTCAAAAACATTCAGAAATGTACGAAAACTAAGAAATGATGAATCTATATAGAATGCGGCCACCCCTATCAGCGGTAAAATTATTACGTAAGTTGAAAGTGAACGCATCGGACCTATAGAGGTGTATAAAGTCCTAAGATATTTCTCCCTTTTGATTAAATCAAAAGATGATTGAAATATTCCTCTGAGTATAAAAAGCCTTATAGCATAAGAACTTCTTAAACTGCAGATAATTGAAAAGATTCACAATAGTATGGGCTTGTCTATTCTTGATAACTGCATTGTCTTCATTAATTTTTCAGCCACAGTTCATATTTGCAACTTTACAAGATCAGATCTATCCACCAAGCTCGAGTCCTTATGGACTCCCGAACAAAGAATGGGGTATCAAGCATTGGGAGTGGTGGAATTCAATACCCAAAGAGATATCCCCTTATCCTAATCCGAAACAGTGGACCTATCATTGCTTTATGGGATTAGGATACCCAGTTGTAATGTTGGTAAATCCAATCGTCGGGGAATCCGCACAAAATGTAGTCTACGATTGTACGATACCGGCAGACAGGGGCATTTTGGTTTCCGGAATAACTGAGTTATGTAATTATGATGAGACCCATAAGACCGACGAGGACTTACAAAAATGCGTTAAGCAAAGAAACGATTGGGCCAAACACCAGATTATAATAGATGGCAAAAATGTTGATAACATCGAACAATATAGAGTAACCACTGACTTCTTTAATGTTACTTACCCAGAGGATAATATGTGGACCCTGCCCTCAGGAACATATAGAGCTCTTCTAGATGGGACATGGTTAATGCTTAAACCTTTGCCAGTTGGTGATCACAAGATCGAAATTCATATCGTTCAAGTTATTCCAGGGCGGGAATCTGAAAATCTATTCATAAATCTCGTTTACAATCTGCACGTTGTCTAACAGCTAATGTTATTAAAGCATATGTAGGTAAAGTTTATACCACTATACTATTACACTATTAGAATCTAGTTTAAGATCAATATTGCCTAAGATCCATTGGGCCCACTATAAAGTGGGTTCAAAACGTTTAAAGCTAGGGTGATGCAATGAACAAAGCGTATATGTTCAGGGGTAAGACATTTCAACTGTCACGCATTATAAGAGTCCAGAGGGGGATTTTGATGAAAATAGTAGTGAGAATATTATGTCAGGGCCGAGCCAGGGTTCAGGCCCAGAGTCCCCATCAGAATCGGTTATTGAAGAGTTAGTTGATAATAGGAATG